>JADFWA010000410.1 GCA_015222855.1 Pseudomonadota bacterium
AAATTGTTCAAATAGATAAAGAATTTGTGCTGGTTGATATCGGTTACAAATCAGAAGGACAAATTCGTATCGCTGAATTTGTTAACCTGGAGGGCCAGCTTACTGCCAAAGTGGGTGACAAGGTAGATGTCCTCTTGGTGCGTAAAGAGGATAAAGAGGGGCGTATTATTCTTTCTAAGGAAAAGGCTGCGAGGGTCAAGATATGGGATAAGGTTGAAGAAGCCTACAAGAACCATGATACCATAAGAGGTAAAATAATTTCTCGGGTGAAAGGGGGGCTTTCTGTCGATATTGGCGTACAGGCTTTCTTACCTGGGTCGCAGGCCGATATGAGACCAGTCAGGGATTTGGGGACCCTGGTAGGAGCAGAGCATGATTTCAGGGTCATAAAGTATGAAAAGCGCCAAGGCAATATCGTCCTGTCTCGTCGTGCCGCCTTAGAGGCAGAGCGAAAAGCTCTCCGGGAGAAAACACTTGAACTACTCGAAAAGGACGCGATCCTTGAGGGAATAGTCAGAAATATCACCGATTATGGCCTGTTTATCGACCTTGGCGGCATTGACGGCCTTGTTCATATTACTGATATGTCCTGGGGCAAGATCGGACATCCATCAGAGATATATCAGATTGGTGACAAGATAACGGTCAAGATTTTGAGTTTTGACAAGGAGAGAGAAAGGGTATCTCTCGGCATCAAACAGTTAACGCCTGATCCGTGGAGCGGGGCTCAAGATAAATACCCAGTGGGTGTCAGCATAACAGGCCGTATCGAGAGACTGAAAGAATACGGCGCCTTCGTAGAGGTGGAAGAAGGCATGGAAGGCCTGATTCATGTGTCTGAAATGTCGTGGACCAGAAAGACCAAGCATCCTTCGCAGATATTGAGCGTCGGCAATATCGTGGAAGCCAAGGTCTTAAGCCTCGATATTGCCAAAAAGCGGATTTCCTTAAGTATAAAGCAGCTTGAACCAAATCCTTGGGATACCATTGCTGAAAATTATCCTATAGGGGCTATTATAGAGGGAAAGATAAAGAATATCACCGACTTCGGCATTTTTATCGGCATTGATGAAGGTATTGATGGCCTTGTCCATATATCTGACATCTCATGGACCAAAAAAATAAACCACCCTTCGGAACTTTACGGAAAAAGCGACGAAGTGCAGGCAGTTATCTTAGACATTGACAAGGAGAATGAGCGTTTTTCATTGGGAATCAAACAACTAACGCCAGACCCATGGAATGAAATCCCAGAAAAATATAAACCCGGCACCCAAGTTTCCGGTACCGTGACCAACGTCACCGATTTTGGCCTCTTCGTTGAACTGGAAGAAGGCATAGAGGGCCTAATTCACGTCTCCCAATTACCCAAGGGCAAGCAGGACAATCCACTGGAGGGATTTCAGGTTAAGGATGAAATACAGGCCGAGGTTGTTAATGTCTCAAAAGAGGATAAAAGGATAGGGCTTTCCATTCGAAAACTGAAGGAAAGCTCGGAAAAAGGTATTCATCAAAGCTACGTGAACAATCAGAAACAAGCCACGTCTAATATAGGACAGCTGTTAAAAGAAAAAATGATGGATTCACAACCTCAAGCCTTACCCGATAGCCAGGAATCAGAACTGGACGCAGCGGCCGAATCAGAATCGGATATTGAGATTGGACCGACTGACAGCTCTTCCGCGAAACCACAACCTGAAGAAACTAAGTCCATTTAGGACCCGGCAACTGGTTATAAATCTTATCATCTGTGGTGCTGTTCTTCGCGACCGAGTCTTAGGGGTTGCGCCCTCCTGTTCCTTTTCACGCTCTCCGTTTTAGTTGACGCTTTGCGGTTTTTTCGCTATAGATATTCCTGCATGTACACAGAATAATGGAAGAATAGTATAC
>JADFWA010000411.1 GCA_015222855.1 Pseudomonadota bacterium
CCGCAGAGGTCGCAGAGCGCACAGAGACGAATAAATAAAAAATCAAACTTGATGCATTCGTAAAAAGTCTGTCATTCCTGCCTGCGCGGGAATGACAAAACGATAGAAATTCGACTTTTTGTGATACCATCAATATTGAGGTTTTAAATAAGCAAATATTGATAAATTTGAATATTTATGATTCAAATAATTTCTATTCTCTGCGTTCTCTGCGACCTCCGCGGTAAAAAATATCAGACCTGAGTAGTTACACCTTTTCTTACGTTCTCAACGGTGATTTGCGCGGCCTCTTCCACACGAAGCGACACATGATACCCCTTAATGATCAGCTCGATAGGATCTTTCAACGGGGCATATTTTTCCACGTAAATCTCCGAACCCTTTATAAATCCCATCTCGAGGAGCCTTCGGCGGAAAGAATTATTACCACCCACACGGGTAATTACACCGGTCTGTCCTTCTTTCATTTCGCTAAGATACATTTCTCATCCTTTCATCTGTCATCTTAACTGCAGCGGGATATTAAGCCCGCAACCGAAAAATGTCAAGGTCTTTGAATATCTGCTGTTTTATCTGTCCCTCTTTTCTGATATTATCTCCAAAAGTAAAACAGGGGAAAAAGGAGGGAAGGAAATGAAAGCAAAATATCTGGACACGCTGAAAGAATATAACGAAAAATTTGGGGCAGCCAGGGTGCGTGAAATTGAAGACAAGTTCAGAACCCTTGAGGAGGAAATCATGTCGGAAAATGAATCGGTACTCACCTGGCTGCCACCCAGAAAAAAAGACGAAACAATCGGAACCTTACTGCAAAAAACATATCAAGACCTCATCAATGAAATGGAAGAGGAAATGGGGAAATAGCAACTTTAAAAGATTGTTTACAAAGTCGGTCTTTTACAGTAAAAACGTAAAATAAATTTACTCCTTTGGAGAGAGGAGGTTATAGGTTTTGGCCAGAACCACTTTCAGCAGTAAGGGAGGACGTGTTCGATCAACTGTTACCACGGACAGGGCAAAGAGTTCAAGACCGGTTGAAGATGTTGTCCGGGAAATGAAAAAAGGGATGCGAAAACCACCCGGGGAAGATTACAGGGAGCGTTCACTGGCCATTCACGGTCTGATATGCGCGTACTGCGGCAGGGAGTTTGACCATTCCAACAGACACCTTCTGACTGTACATCATAAAGATGGAAACCATCATCACAATCCACCTGATGGGAGTAACTGGGAAAATCTCTGCATTTATTGTCACGATAACATCCACAGCAGGGAGCTTCTCGGAGATTATTTTGATGGAGCTGCCGGCGAAAAAGGAAGCAGCGTAGTTTACGAACATGGTGACGATTCGGACAAAAGGACTTCAAGCGCGGGAATTCTGGGTGACAAATTACGAAACGCGATGAAGAAAAAAGAAAAGAAATAATATAGCAACTACTCAGGCATGTAGGGGCGTATAGCAATACGCCCGTACCAAAGGCACAAAGTACCAAAGGCACAGAGGCACAAAGAAAAACAGAATAGTTTTATTAGTTCAATTAGTTTCATTTGTTTCATTGGTTAACCAATAGAACTAATTGAACCAATTAAACCAATAGAACATATTTATAATGATCAATCCCAAAAATATTTCAAGAATATCGATTTTCCTTTTACTCCTTTTCGTTTCTTGCGAAAAACTACCGGAAATCAAGGACCTGCTTAGTTCGGGTAACATCCATTTCGAAAAAGGCCGGTACGATCAGGCAATCGAAGATTACAGCAGGGTCATTGACAGGCTCGATTCCGACAATCCGAATTCAATCAACGCCCATTTCAATCGCGGACGTGTCTATTTCATGAAGGGGCAATATGACAGGGCAATTGAAGATTTTACCGTTGTGATTGATAATAACCCTGAGGACGACCAGGCCCACTACAACCGCAAAAACGCTTATACACTGAAGAAATACGAGGGCAGACATACAAAATCTAAAAAAACCAATCCGAAAGTTGCTCAAATCTATTACAACCGCGGCCTGATTTATCTGGAAAATGATAAACATTACGATAAAGCAATAAGAGACTTCAAGACGGCGATCAAGCTCAACCCCGATGATGCAAAACCTTATTGCCTTCTCGGAATCACCCATTTCAAGAAACGCTGCTACGATAAGGCGATCACCCATTTCAGTAAGGCCATCGCCGCAAAGCCGGATTATGCCGAAGCCTATGCCGGCCGCGGCCAGTCTCACATGAGATTAAAGGAAATTGAAGAAGCAATCCCGGATTTTGAAAAGGCCTGCAAACTGGGAGAAAATTGCGGCTGCATTATGCTGGGTCTTATCGCCAAGATGGAAAAGGGGGAAGAAACTGAGGCCAAGGCTGAGGCTGAGGCTGAGAAAGTGGAAGCAAGGGTGGAAGAGGCAGATGTGAAGGCAGGCGCAGAGGTAAAAATAAGGGAAGTGGTAGATACAAAGATTCCCGGATGTGCCCTGCCGCCTATCCGTTTCGTAATAGAAGGTATTAAAGAAAATGCTGAGGGAGAGGTAAAAGAAAAGGAAGCGGTAGATACAAAGGTTCCCGGGTGTACCCTGCCGCCTATCCACATTGTAATAGAAGTGGTAAAGAAAAAACCTGCAGATTAAAATCCGTCTTGTCAGCGGTCTCAATATCTGGTAGTCGTACCCGCAAAACAGAATATTAAGTGAAAGGTAAAATGATGGGAAAAGACCAATCAATAGAACAGGCAAGAGAAGTCCTTAAAATAGAAGCGGAAAGCATCCTGAATCTTGTGGATAAAATAGACGGAAACTTCTCTGAGGCCGTCGAGATTATTTACAGGAGCAAAGGAAGGGTAATAGTCACAGGAATAGGCAAATCCGGTATTATCGGAAAGAAAATCGTGGCCACCATGACCAGTACCGGCACTCCGGCCATTTTTCTTCATCCGGTAGAGGGGATGCATGGAGACCTTGGTATCGTCACAAAGAACGATGTCATGCTGGCAATCTCCAATAGCGGAGAAACGTTTGAACTTAATATGCTCATTTCCAGCGCCAGGGATATCGGTGTGCCCCTGATCGCCTTCACCGGTAAACTTTCTTCAACCCTTGCCAGGCTGAGTGATGTGGTCATCGATGTAGGTGTTGAAAGGGAGGCCTGTCCATTCGGCCTTGCCCCGACATCGAGCACCACAGCGTCACTGGCGATGGGGGATGCCCTGGCTGCGGCCCTTATAAAAAGGAGGGAATTCAATGAGCAGGACTTTTACAAATTTCATCCGGGAGGAACACTGGGACAGAGACTGTTTGCCAGGGTCAAGGATGTAATGATCAGCGGAGAAGAGATACCCCGAGTTTATTCCGGGACTCACGTACTGGAGGCAGTAGATGAAATCGACAAAAAAAATCTCGGTTTCGTCCTCATCACGGACAGAGAAAACCAACTCTTGGGCATCTTGACGGACGGTGATGTAAGGCGTTGTGTGAAGAAGGGAATAATCTTTAAGGAAAAAAACGTGGATGATCTGATGACAAGATCTCCTAAAACCATAGATGAGAATATATCAGTTGCCCAGGCCATAGAAGCCATGGAGAAAGACGAGATTACCGCCCTTGTGGTCGTAAACGAAAAAAAGCGGCTCAAGGGATACATCCATATCCATGACATTCTGGGAAGAGGCGGAACTCTTAAGATTTCAATCCCACATTGAAGATGCACAGCGCCCCCTCTCCCTCACGCGGCGCAAGCGCCTGCGCTGCACGTGATGGGAGAGGGTTGGGGTGAGGGTGAAAAAGCTTGATTTAAAATCCCGCCACGACTCAACAGGAGTACCATACATGCCGATTTATGAATTTGACGGGAAACAACCCGACATTTCTCCCGGGGCCTTCGTCCATCCGGATGCGGTTGTTATCGGAGATGTCAGAATAGGCGACAAATGCCTCATAGCGCCGGGGGTCGTGATAAGGGCGGACTTCGGCCCGATAACAATTCAGGACGGCACAAGTATACAGGACAACACGGTGATCCATGTCGATCCGGGAGCCCGGGTCCTTGTGGAAAAAGACGTCCTCGTCGGGCACGGCGTAGTACTGCACGACGTGCATATAAAATCAAGATGTGTCATCGGAATGGGGGCAATTCTTCTGTTCGGGGTTGTGTGCGAGGAAGGTGTCTTTATCGGTGCCGGATCTGTCGTTCCAAATAAGATGCGCGTTCCTGCCGGTAAACTCGCGGCCGGCAACCCCGCCAAAATAATAAAGGACGTAACACCGGATCAAAAATCATACGCTGAAATAGCAATTGAGGTGTACAAAAAACTCCCCCCAAAATACCAAAGGACTATGAAGTTGATAACCGGTTAACCCTCCTTCCAGTGTAATTACTCAGCCACCAAGACACGAAGTCACTAAAATCAGACCATAATTTATGATAAGCAGAGGTATCTGATTAATAAAAAATTCCGGAGATTATGGAAAATATAATTAATTTCCACACTTTGTGCCTTTGTGTCTTAGTGGCGAAGTAGTTACCTTCCAGTAACTATCCACCTCCTCATACCCCTTTATCAGTTCTTCTTCGATACGGAGGCGAACATCTTCAAATTGTTCAGTATTCATTTCATTGGAAATATACTTCAGAGGACCGAAGCGGATTAAGACTCTGCTAAAGGGCTTTGGAATCATGAATCTGTCCCAGCTGTTGAATATCCAGGGTTTTTCATAAGAAACATATGTAGGGCAAAGGGCAGCCCCGGACTTTTGCGCCAGGATAACAAGACCCGGCTTAACGATACGGGGCGGGCCCGTGGGGCCATCTACGATATGACCTCCCAGACGATTATCAATCATCCCGGCAATCATCTGCTGTCACGCTTTCTTCCCTCCACGCGAGCTTGATCCACGTATCGGCATCCATCCGATTCGTCTGGCGACATCGGCTATGAAATCCCCATCCCTGCTACGGCTGATCATTATACAGGGAGATTTACCGAATATCCCGGGCAGATAAAAGCCCCACAAAAACCTTTGATGCCAGCTATACATTATGATCTGACCGTTATTCTCCAGATGCTCCCTCAGCTTATCTTCATTTTCCAGCTCCACCCTGACCGTCTTCGCATATAAATTGAGGGCATAGTAGGCAAAAAAAGTCAAAAAGTTTCGAATTATAAAGTATTTTATCTCTTTTTTTATACTCATCCCTGCTCCCAAAAACATAAAAAGGGGGCAATCCTCCGCGACCGCCCCCTTCTCATTTCATGGTAGGCGGTACTGGATTTGAACCAGTGACTTCTACCGTGTGAAGGTAGCACTCTCCCACTGAGTTAACCGCCCGTTTCTGCATTTTGGGGCAATATATCCCAAAGAAACTCCTTTTTCAAGAGAAAAGACAACACGGATATTACTTCGGTTATCGGGGACCAGCCATCAGTCGTAGGGGCGGGGTTTATCCCCGCCCGTAAGCTCCAGATGCAAGACGCGCAAATCCTGAGGCCTGCCCTTGTGAAAAACAGGGGTGAATTTTTTACAAGGCCGTCAACGGCGAATTTTTATCTTGACAACAGAGGCCACCTCATTTGATACTGGTTGGGTTTGTAGAAACTCTCGAAAGGAGGAGGTAAGTTTCAAATGGCAGATGATACTCGTATCGTAAAGACACATTGCGCGCGAATGGACCATGGCGGCTGCGCCCTTATTGTAGAGGCAAAAGACAACAAAATCGTGAGCGTAAAAGGAGATCCCGACGGTTTTCTGAACAAGGGGTACATATGTGCCAAGGGGATTGCATCACCCGATCGCCTTACTCATCCCGACCGCCTCAAATATCCCTTGAAGAGAGTCGGGAAACGGGGTGAAGGAAAATGGGAGAGGATTTCCTGGGAAGAAGCGCTTAATTACACGGCTGAAAACTTAAATAAAATAAAGGAAAAATATGGCGCGAAGGGTGTCGCCTTCGGTGTTGGTATGCCAAAAGGGCTGGAACACTTCGTCTTGATCCGTCTCGCCAACCTTTTTGGTTCTCCCAACGTAATCGCCTCCCAAGACGTGTGCCATGCCCCCCGCGAGATAACCGGCGTCCACACCTGCGGCTTTTACCCTGTGGCGGACTTCCACCACCCAAGCAAACTTGCCATCCTGTGGGGAAGCAATATCACCTCCACCAATGAGGAGGGTGAGATATGCAGCATGCTCCTGGAACAGCTAAAACAGGGGACGGAACTTATCGTTGTCGACCCGAGAAAGATCGATCTGGTCAACAAATCCAGGAAATGGCTGCAGTTAAGGCCCGGAACGGATAACGCACTCGCACTGGGGCTTTTAAACGTCGTAATCGAAGAGTCCCTGTACGATAAGGATTTCGTTGAAAGGTGGACCTATGGCTTCGAAGACCTTGCAGAGCATGTTAAACAATATACCCCTGATAAAGTATCAGCAATAACCTGGGTTCCCGCCGATCTCATCCGGAAGACGGCAAGGCTTTATGCGACATCAAAACCGGCCGTCATACAATGGGGAAATCCGATTGAGCATAATATACATGCCTTTGACACAATAAGGGCGCTTATCTGCCTGATGGCAATAACCGGCAATCTCAATATCGCCGGCGGTAATGTTGCTGCATATGACCCGAAGATCATGGGATTGGGACCATTTGTCCGCGCCGATCTTATCCCGGACAAGAGAAAGGAGATGATCAGCGCTCATCACCGGGTCATACCCAGATTGATGACCATCGCGCCCACCTTCTTTAAAAAAGCAATCTTGGAAGGCGTGCCTTACCCGGTTAAGGGATTCTATGCCATGTGTTCAAATGCCATGTTGTCCTATGCCGACAGCCGCCAGACATATGAGGCATTCATGAACCTCGACTTTATAGCGGTTGCCGATCTGTTCATGACCTCCACGGCGGCCATGGCGGATATTGTCCTTCCCGTCGCGAGCCAGTTTGAGATTAACGATATCGGCCATTACGGCATCGGCCACGGCTATATCCTGGCCCGGCCCAAGGTGGTCGACCCGCCGGAAGAATGCTGGCCCGACATGAAGATCATGAACGAACTGGGCAAACTCGTCTCTCCCGCGGAACACTGGCATGATGATTATGAAGAGTTTTTGGAAGATCTCGTCAAACCGGCCGGTCTCACATACAGCC
>JADFWA010000412.1 GCA_015222855.1 Pseudomonadota bacterium
ACTCTCTCCTTGGCTACCACAGCTCTGTCGGAAAAACGAGCACGGTATAAGCGGACAATGTCGCGCATAATTTTATTTCTTCGCCTTACGTTCGCCACTGGACGGGAGGTCATAGTCCTGTGAAAAAATCTTGCCGTAAATCTGCAGCATCTCCTTGATCGTAGCCATGATATTCTTCATCGACGTGGAGCCGCCTTTCCCGAAAACCCGGGGGAAAGTCTGGATTCCCACCTCGCCGACCGGGTATCCCTTGAGCATGGCTTTGATGGACAGTTCCGCACCAATAACCGGACTGTTAGACTCCAAATAGATATCGTCGAGCAAACTCCGTTTCACAAGCCGCAACCCTGTGGAAACATCCCGAAAGTGCGTCCGAAACAGAAAACGGAGCACAACATTATACATCCATGAAATAAACATACGTGTAGTCGAATAAATCTTCTTATAGCGAAAAGTGATGACAAGCGGATAGTAATCAATGAGCTTCAGAAGCTTGGGCAGATCATAGACATCATACTGGTCATCCCCGTCCGTGAGACAGACAAAATCTTTGGTGCAGGCCGCCAGGCCGGCACGCACAGCAGCGCCATACCCTTTGTTGACGGGATGATGAATGACTTTGACACAGTCATATTCACGGTCAAGATCGTCCGCTATTTCACCGGAACGATCCGGCGAACCGTCATCCACGATGACGATTTCATATTCACAGCCAAGACGGGCGAACATGTCTATAGCCTTTTCCGTCAGCGGACGGACGGTAAGTTCATCACCATAAACAGGAAACATCAGGCTTATCGAATGCATGGATTTTTCACCTCAATATCGGAATTCATATTATATATCATCACTGCTTTGAACGTCTGATATTACTCTCATACAGTCCTGATTTCAATTATTTTTTCAGCGCCTGCTTCGCTCAAGGCACAGAGGTCACAGAGGAAAAATACCAGAAGATCGAATATTATCCGGCGTTCGTTTGTATGCCGTAAGGCTTGTGCATGAGTTCACATGTCTCTTGCAGCGTAAAGATTCACTTTCAAACCGTTAAATCGCAACCGATCTACTGCCCTATAATGCTGCTCGAACCAACTTAGCACCAGCCCCTCAGGATCAATGGATTTTACGTGGCTTAATACAAGCCAAATCCTCTTTGCCGAAGGAATCCTTTCAATCAAACTTGCTATATCTCCCGGGTTTACAGTCTTGTTCACGTACCCTATCATGTCTGTAATGTGAAGTTTAGGTATTTCAGCATCTTTGTCAGGGAGATATCGTTCAAATATGAATAAGTGGATATCACTATTGGTATTGAAGATTATGAGATCTTGATCTTTATGAGCCCTATAAATGTGCTCGGTAGCCCCTTTCCAATTCTGTTTAGTGGGGTATCTGAAGTAATAAAATCCGGAGAGAGTTAATATAAAAAACGAAATGATCAACAGCAGCACGATGAATTTTCGATGGATTTTACTTGTAATGAGAAGAAGGGGCGATGTAACAAGAAAGGACACCGATATTAATGCTGGCAGGAGGAGCCTATCACCATAAATAGGTTGTATGGTTAGGCTAATAATGTACATTCCACCAATTGCGCCGATCAAGAAAGCTATAAATGCCAAGAGTTCTTTCTTCTTGAATCTAATTGCTGCGTAGAGACCGTACAAAAATAAACCAATAAAACTGAGTGACCAAACTATGGATGGTACTTGAAACCCAATCGGGATACCAAAGCGGGCTCTTAACATTTCAGCAGGTGGAGGAATGGAGAGAGCTGTAAAACTAACTACAGTATTTATCAGGTCACCTGGTGTGGGGGTGGGTGCCCACCAACCTGAAACAACGTTTTTAGCAATAATTAAGTACATAGTCATCCACGGCAAAAAGAGTAGAACGATGAGCATATTAGCCAGTATCCATTTTTTGAGAACATGAACATTAGGAGGCCAACCAAGGATTAAGAAAAAGATGTTAAGCAGAACCAGGTAAAAAGCAGCAGTCCCGTGAGAATACAACATCAATGCACCTGAAAGCACATAGCCAAGCCAATAGACCATTTTTTCTTCTTTAGCTAGCTTTACTATCATGTAAATGGCGAATAGTAAAAAGAAGAAAAATATTGAAAATACCCTGACTTCTTGTGAGTATTTGATGTGGAAAGGGGATAATGCGAGAAACAATGCAGAAGTGATACCTACAGTATTGTTAAAAGCTGATCTGCCAAGAAAAAAAATAATCGGGACAGCGGCCACCCCAAATATGACGGAAAGCAATCGGATACCGAAATCAGTATCGAACAATCTCATCCATTGCCGAAGAACAAAAGGATAAAGAGGTGTATCGGCAGAATAAGATGTTGCCGGGTCAATTGAAGAAAAAGTCTGTGCAGCCCAAACAGAATACCCCTCGTCGATCCAAAAACTCTGACTGTCAAGATGGTAGATTCTGAGAAGTGTAGCCAAAGCTATTATTAAGACCAGTAATAGCCATAAATAGCGATCTAAATCCTGCCTTTTAAGTCTTTGTTCCATATTCATGCCTCATACTACTTTTGGGCATCCTTCCATCTCTGGAAACGGCCTGCGATCATACCGAGAGCGTGGGCACCGTTCATTGCCTGGCGAATCCTGCCGGACCGTGACAGAAGAAGCATTGGGAGGGCCCTCCGCCACTGCCGAATAGCCTGCACGATCATAAACAAAGGGATACCGCAAAGGGTTCGGCCATACTCTTCGCATCCCCACCGTCCTGTTTTCCAGCCTAATTCGTAATGAAGCTTGAGGAAGTAGCTCCTCCTGAGTTTCCATCCTTCTATAAAATGGTCGATAACCATATCGGGGCGGTAGCGGATGCGTACCCTTTGTTTCAAGAGGGAATCGAGCATTATGACATCTTCCCCCCCACCAACGGCATGTCCATAGCGGTTGTATCGGTGGTCGAAGCGTAACCCCTCTGCAAAAAGTGACACTCTATAGGCGATATTTCCACTCCATACAGGAGTGGAGCGATCCGTAATCCAGAAAGCCTCAGCACTGTGCTTAACTTCACCCAGAAACGGGAGCAATTCTTCCTCAAGCCACGAGGGACGTTCGGTGACCGGTAGCGATACCCGAATCTCGCCGCCAACACATTCCGCTCCTTCCCTATCCAGCGCGTCTACTGCGGCATTGAGCCAGCCTGGCTCCGGTAGTTCATCATCATCAATAAAGGCCAAATAAGCGCTGTTTCTTGACTCATCTATCGCTCGATTACGTGCATGAACAATACCCTGCTTTGTTTCCCTGACAAACCTAAGGGGCATACCGTCAAGTTGAACAAGTTCGCTAAGCACCTCTTGCGTATCGTCACTGCTGTTGTTGTCAACTACCAGAATTTCAGAAGAGATCGGACACTTCTGCTGACGCAGGGTTTTGACCAGTGTGGGCAGCCGACCGGCTCTATTGTAAGTGCATATGGCAACGGTGATCTTTCTCATGAAACTGTCTGTCCGTTTCTTTCCAGCAAACAAATCAAATTTCTATGAAGCGACAGCGGCAACAGCGCCGGCAGCATATATTTCCAGTCGCTTAATGTTCCATAACCGGTGCTCATGACCAGACGAAATATTCGGCGAGCACTGTCCAGATCCCGAGCCCAATAGCATTCATAGCCTCGCTTCAGCAACATTCCGTGGACCAGTCGTCGGATACGGGTTCGCCCCAGATGGTGCGCTACTTCCGGGTATGTACGAAGGAATTCCTTTTTTACCAGCCAGTTGTCCCTCGCTGCCTTTGCCTTGTTTTTGGTGGCCTGAGGGCCTTCATGAAAATGGTAGAAAGCCAATACTTCAGGGA
>JADFWA010000413.1 GCA_015222855.1 Pseudomonadota bacterium
GGCAGAGGTGGAGCAGCGCCGCGCCCGTAGCGGCAATGTGCGCCTGATGCTACAGGAAACCGAGCGGTCGGGCCGACTCGTTATCGATACCCAGGATGTTGCTTTTGCCTATGGCGGGCAGTCGATTCTCTCGGATTTTTCCACTACCGTTATGCGTGGTGACAAGGTAGGAATCATCGGACCTAACGGTTGCGGCAAGACTACACTGTTACGCGTCCTGCTGGGGGAAATCGAGCCGGACAGCGGGCGCGTGCGACACGGAACCCGCCTGCAGGTGGCCTATTTCGATCAGCTCAGGGCTCAACTCGATGAAACCAGGACCCTGCAGCAAAACGTGGCCGGGGACAGTGATATGGTTTTTGTAAACGGCAACCCGCGGCATGTCATCGGCTATCTGCAGGATTTCCTGTTTTCACCCGGCCAGATCCGGGCTCCCATCACCTCCCTTTCCGGTGGGGAGCGGAACCGGCTCCTCCTGGCCAAGCTGTTCACCCGGCCGTCCAACGTGCTGGTCATGGACGAGCCCACCAACGATCTGGATGCGGAAACCCTGGAACTGCTGGAAGCCATGCTGATCGATTATACGGGAACAGTCCTGATAGTGAGCCATGACCGCACCTTTCTTAACAATGCCGTCACTTCCACGTTGGTCTTTGAAGATCAGGGTCGGGTGCGGGAATACGTGGGCGGCTATGACGACTGGCTGCGTCAGCGACCACAGGAGGTAGAATCTGCGCCTGGGCCGCAACCAAAAAAGACCAAACCCCGCAGGGTGGACACCGGCCCCCGCAAGCTCACTTTCAAGGAGCAGCGCGAGCTCGAGCAACTGCCGGACATCATCGAAGACCTCGAGGCGGGAAAGCGCACCCTTTTTGCCACCATGGCCGATCCCGCGCTGTACAAGACCTCCGGGGCGGATGTCGCTCGGTTGCAAGCCAGGCTTGATGAACTGGAGCGGGATCTGGAGGTGGCCTATGCCCGTTGGGAGCTGCTGGAAGATCTGGCTCTCAAGATTGACGCATTCGTGAAAAGTCGGGCTTAGCGAACATGTCATTTCGATCATCTGGAGCAATCTTTGTTTCTCAATATATTAAATGCCTAAGATTTCTCGCGGAGTTTATGCTGAGCGAAGCGTAGTGCTTGAAATGACAAATTAATGCAAGTTACTTCCCGTTATAATGCCACAAGGTGGCATAGTAGGGCTTTTTACGAAACCATCTTCTCTATTGGTGCCTGATCCTTTTGGCTGCATGGCGCATGCGTCTTAGGATAAAAGTAATTGGGGACGGAAAAATGTTACCCGTCCCCAATTATCTTAAGAAGAATTTCTGTAAAGAGTGTAGACCCCTTAAATCATCTCATAAATGCCTGCAGCTCCCATACCGCCGCCTATGCACATGGAAACAATGCCCCTTTTTGCCTTCCGTCTCTTCATCTCATGCAGAAGCTGGGCAGTCAGCTTGGCTCCGGTACATCCCAGGGGATGCCCGAGGGCGATGGCGCCGCCATTCGGATTGATATCACCCGCTTTATACCTGTCTTCCAGGCCGAGTTTCCTGACACAGTAAATCGCCTGTGAAGCGAAAGCCTCGTTGATCTCAAACAGATCAATATCTTTCGCTTTCAGTCCCGCCATTTTAAGGACTTTGGGAATGGCAACCGAGGGGCCTACACCCATCTCTTCCGGTTTGCAGCCTTCCACGGCATAGTAGGTCAATTTCGCTATCGGCTTTAACCCGAGTTCCTTTGCCTTTTCAGCCGACATGAGGAGGGTAAAAGCGGCTCCATCGGTCATCTGTGAAGAATTTGCCGCAGTCACCAATCCACCCTCTTTGAAAGGGGATCTCAATTTTGCCATATTTTCCAGCGTCGCGGGCCATCTCACACCATCATCTATATCAAAGACAACTTTTTCTTTAACTCTTTTTCCCTTCTTGTCTACTTTATACTTCCACGCATGAACGGGAATAATCTCGTCCTTGAATTTCCCCGCCTTGATCGCCTCGTGCGCTCTCCGGTTGCTTTCCAGTCCAAACTTGTCCTGATCTTCCCGTGAGATATTATAATCCACGGCCACATTCTCCGCGGTAACCCCCATGGAAACGTAGGTGTTCGGCAAATCCCCCCATTCCGGATGTGGACGGAAGACACTGCCACCCATCGGTATGTGAGACATGGTCTCACAACCGCCTGCTATAATAACCTCAGACCAGCCGGCGCTAACCTTCGCCGTGGCATCGGCAATCGCCTGGAGCCCTGAAGAGCAGAAACGATTGACCGTCATCCCTGAAACGGTAATCGGCAACCCGGCCCCCAGGGCCACAACCCTGCCCAGATTCATCCCCGTTTCCGCTTCGGGGAAGGCGCACCCACAAATCACATCATCCACATCTTTTGGCTTGAGTTTGGGTACCCTTTCCAGGAGTCCCTTCAATACCTGGATCCCTATCTCATCTCCCCTGGTCTGGGCAAGCCCTCCCCTTCTATAACGCCCCCCAGGGCTTCTTACGGATTCAACAATAACAGCGTCATGCATGATAATCCTCCTTATTCTCATAATCACCCTCCCCTAACCCCTCCCGTCACGTGCAGCGCAGGCGCTTGCGCCGCGTAAGGGAGGGGAATATTAGGTTGAAACCCCAGGGAAGAGGGAACTGTTAAGATATTTGCAAAGTTGTTTACTTTGTGCCTTAGCGCCTCTGTGCCTTCGGCACCTGAGTAGTTACTAATTACGCAACGGCCTTCCTGTAGTCAGCATGTGCATGATCCTGTCCTGAGTCTTCGGCTCACCCATAAGGCTCATGAAAGCTTCCCTCTCAAGGTCGAGTATCTCCTGTTCCGTAACCCTTGTACCCTCCGCGCAATCACCTCCTGAAATGACCTCTGCAAGCCTCTTTACCACATGAACATCATAATCAGAGACGTAATTCCCATGCCTCATATTGAAGAGAATTGCATCACACATGCCCTTGAAATTGTCCCCCATAACAGGAATCATAGCGGGCTTTGGTTTCCTGTAGAACTTTGACAAACCGAGAACGACTTCCTTTGCATCCATAATCTGATGGTCTCGGTTGATACTGATGCCGTCCGTCTTTCTGATATAGCCCAGCTCTATCGCCTCCACAGCACTGGTCGCCACCTTGGCCATGCCTATATTTTCAAAGACCTTGGCATACAACGTCTGGAGGTTTAATCCGGCTTCAACGGCGCCGTCCGGTATCCCCTCTGTACAGCGCACCATCAGTTCTTTGGTACCACCTCCCGCAGGGATGACGCCAACACCTATTTCCACCAGTCCTATATAAGTCTCCCCGCAGGCCTGAACCCTTGCCCCGTGCATTGTAATTTCGCAGCCGCCGCCCAGAGCCATACCCGCCGGAGCGGTCACGACAGGCCTTTCCAGATATTTCATCTTCATATTGACATCTTGAAACATCCTAACCATCTGCTCAAGTATGTCCCAGTCCCCTTGCTGAGACGTAACAAGAACCTTGAATATATTGGCGCCCACAGAGAAATTGGTGCCATGATTGGCAACAACTATCCCCGCAAAGTCCTTCTCCACGATATCGCAACTATCGGAGATCATCTCCATGACATCATCATCAATCGCGTTCATCTTGGTATGAAATTCGAGGCAGGCAACGCCGTCTCCGATATCCACGAGACTTGCGCCAGGGTTCGCCTTGATAACCTTCTCCCTTTCCTTCAGAGAGGGAAGCAGGATTATCTTGGGGCTCTCTTCCAGTTTTACATAGTCTTTCGCTTCGAAATCGTAGTAATACCTGCCATCCTCTTTTTTGAGATAAAAAGATTCACACCCTGCCTTCAACATCGCGGTGATCTGCTTGGGAACCTTCAATTTCAGCTTTTTCATCACCTCTACTGTTTCTTTTACACCAATGGCATCCCACGTCTCAAATGGCCCCAACTTGTGATTGTAACCCCATCGCATTGCGTCATCAATCCCCACGATGTTGTCACATATCTCGGGGATACGGTTGGCGGCATAAATGAAATTCTTACAGAGATACTCCCTGACCACCTCCGCGGCGATATCTTTCCCGTTGAACAGGGCCTTCAGCTTTACCTCAAATCTCTCTTCCATCTTCTTCGCGTCGGAAACGGAGTCAAATTTTGGTTTCTTGGGAGGCACATACTCCATCTTATTATAATCAAGTACCAGTTTGACCCTCTTTCCCTTTTCATCCTTCGTCCTTTTGTAGAAACCCTGTTTGGTCTTGTTCCCCAGCCACTTTTTCTCCATCATCTTCTTCATAAAGTCCTGCGGCACAAACATATCCCTCATCTCATCATCCGGCACCGCCTCATAGAGATGATCCATGACGTGATAACCGATATCCAGACCGACCAGATCCATGGTTCCGCCTATTGACGAACCAGGCCTGCCGACACCCTTGCCAATGACGGCGTCCAGCTCTTCCACTGTCAGACCCTTGTCCACCATGATTTTTATCGCATTTGAGATATCGAAAACACCGATACGGTTGCCGATAAAATTGGGGACGTCCTTGCAGATGACCACACCCTTTCCGAGGACATCCTCACAGAACTTTGTCATGTAATCGACCACCTCTTTTTCCGTCTCCTCACCGGGAATGATTTCCAGGAGCTTCATATAACGGGGAGGGTTGAAAAAGTGGGTCCCCAGAAAATGTTTCTTCAGCTTCGCGCCGAAGTTGGCCGTAATATCGGCAATTGGCAGCCCCGATGTGTTTGTCGAAACGATGCAATTCGGTTTTACAACCTTCTCAACTCTTGCAAAGAGATCCTGTTTGATTTTCAGATCTTCAATAACCACCTCAATGACCCAGTCCACATCAGCCAGCCAGTCCAGATTGTCCTCCAGATTTCCGATCTTGACCATGGAGGCATTCTTTTTGGAATAAAAACTGGCAGGTTTGGATTTTAATATACCGGCCAATCCATTTGCAGCAAAGCTGTTTCGCCATTCTGGGCTCTCCTTCGTCAGACCCTTTTTCTTGTCATCATCTGTGAATTTAAAGGGTATGATGTCCAGAAGTACCGACTCAATCCCCGCATTTGCCAGGTGAGCGGCAATAGCGGCGCCCATGACTCCTGCCCCCAGGACAGCAGCTTTCTTAATTTTATATGACATATCATTCCTCCTTTTCAGGCACTTAATTCTGAAATTTAAAATTTAGCATTCAACATTTCCCGGCCTGGCCGGGTTTTAGTTCCTTAATTGTAAAGTTCTTGCAAAAATGGCAAAAGCCTTTGAGCTTTGAGCTTTCAGCTTTGAACTCTGAACTTTGAACTCTGAACTTTGAACTCTTCCGGCCTGGCCGGGTTAAGGATTAAGACCCAAACGATTCTTCCAGCATCTCAATGGGAACCTTATCTCCCAATCCAATGGCCTTGCACCTGCCACTGATCGTGGGAAGTATATTGGTCGCAAAGTACTTCGCCGAGGCAATCTTTCCCTGATAGAATGCAACCTCTGAATTTTCCCGCGCCAGGGCGCGCTGCCCGGCCTTTGAACCATCCGCACCCGCTTCCGCGTAGATGGCGTCCAGCTTTTCACAAGCTATCCCTGCCGCCTGCATCAGTTGCCATCCAACGGCAAGATCGCCCAGAATCATCAGGTAAGGTCTCGCGTTCAAGATAGGAATTATAAGGCCGGCGCTCTTGGCCCATTTGCCGAATTGCTCCGTCAGACCGGCCACGGCTCCATAGGCCTCTTCAAGATGCACGACGTAGGCCTTCAGCTCTTCAATCTTCTTGATCTTCCCAACGGTGCCGGCAATTTCGCCAAAAAAGGCTTTTACATTCGCGCCCTTGTTCTGAGCCAGTTTCCTGCCGACAAGATCGAGCGCCTGAATGCCGTTTGTCCCCTCGTAAAGGCAGGCGATCTTACAATCTCTCATATACTGTTCAACCGGATATTCAGAAATGTAGCCATAGCCGCCATATACATCGATCGCGAGCGAGCATATCTCCACGCCCATGTCCGAACAGAAGGCCTTACAGACAGGTGTCAGGACTTCAACAAATCCTTCCCATCTTTTCTTTTCCTCTTTGGTTTCGGCAATCCCCTCCATATCGATACAGTAGGCGACGAAACCGTTCAACGCCCTCATACCTTCCACATAGGCCTTCATCCAGAGAAGCATCCGCCTTACATCGGGATGCTGAATAATGGGAACGGATGCGGCATTGGGGTTCGTAAACTCCCATATCGGCTTGCTCTGCACCCTTTCCTTTGCATATTGCAGCGCGTGTCCGTAAGCGGCGGTAGCGTGACCCAGACCCTGCATCCCGACTTCCAGCCTCGCTTCATTCATCATCTGGAACATGATTTTCATGCCCTTGCGTTCCTCACCCAGAAGCTCCCCGATACAATTCCCATCCTCGCCAAAATTCAGCGTAGCGGTGGCGGAACCCTTGATCCCCATTTTATGCTCGATGTTTCCTGTTATGACATCGTTAAGCTCACCCAGGGAGCCGTCATCATTCACCCTGTATTTGGGTACAATAAAGATGGAAATCCCTCCGGTGCCCGGGGGATCCCCCTCGATCCTGGCAAGTACGGGATGAATGTTATTCGGAGTAAGGTCATGATCTCCGGAGGAGATAAAACTCTTTGTACCCGTGATGCTGAACGTGCCGTCGGGCAGTCTCTTTGCCGTTGTCCTTATGGCGCCAAGATCACTGCCGGACCCTGGCTCGGTGAGACACATGGTGCCGCCCCATTCACCGGTATACATCCTGTACATATACTTATTCTTCTGCTCTTCAGTGCCATATTTCTCAATCAATCCGGCTGCCCCTGCGGTAAGACCGGGGTACATCATGAAGGCAAAGTTGGCCGCATTGAAACATTCAGCACAGCTCATCCAGACCGACATCGGCATCCCCTGCCCTCCCACTTCGGGATCTTTAATGGCACAAATCCAACCGGCCTCACAAAATTTCTTATAGGCATCATGAAAACAGGCAGGCACGGAAACCTTTCCATCCTTAAAGGTACACCCCTCCTTATCACCGACATCATAAGTCGGAAGAATCACATCCACCGCCATCTTTTCAGCCTCACCCAGCATCATGTCCACGACGTCTCTGGAGTAGTCGCCATATTTCTCATATGCAAAAAGCTTTTCAACTCCAAGCTGTTCGTAGAGAAGAAACTTCTGATCTCTTACGCTTACCAAAGAATTACCCATAATAACCTCCTTTTCTATTTGCTTGTTGCTACTCAGCCACTAAAACACAAAGGCGCTAATTGTCGCTCCGCTCCGATGCTAGATGCTTGATACTGGATGAGATTTCACCTGTAGCTAAATCCTTAGGGTATCCAGTATCCAGCATCCAGCATCCTGTATCGAGCATCCTGTATCGAGCATCCATTTTCTCCTTGGTGCCTTGGTGGCTGAATAGTTACATTTGTTCGAAAAACCCCTTTTTATCCGTCACATAAACGTTTGTTAAACCCTTGATAAATCCCTCCAAACCGACTTTAACAGCAGAGCGAATTTTCCGTTCCCTCGCCGATTCCTTGCCCGTAAAGAGGTGAAGGGAAATAACGCCGTTGAGCAGCCCCCAGATGGCGTTTCTACCCTGCCGTATATTGATGTCGGGAGGAAATTCCCCTTCATCAATTCCGTACCGAAATATCCTCTCAATCACATCGATAGTACTGTTTGTCGCCCTGATAAGATCATTATTGAGTTCCTCGGAAAAATCCATGCTGTCGTTGCGCAACATAAAGACCATCAGTATCCTGAACAATTCTCTATCGGCGAGGAAATAATCTATATAGATATCGGAAAAATCCAGCAGCATCTCTGAAGCGCCTTTACCTTCTTGAAAGACACTCGATATCCTTTCATGGAATTTGTCGATATCGCTCAGAAGAATCTGGGCATATATCTCCTCCTTGCTTTTGAAATAGAGATAAATCGTTCCCTTGCTCAGCTCAGCCTTCCTGGCTATGCTTGCAACCGTGACAGGGTTGAAACCTTTCTCAAAAAACTGCTTCCTGGCAGCCTTCAGGATTGTCTTTCTTCTTTGCTCTTTTTCCTTTTTCTTCCTTTCCTCAAGTCCCAAGATATGACTCTCCTTTTTGCGGTAATATTATGAACTATGGTCAGTATATGACCGTTGGTCATTTTTGAATATACCAAATTTTCCCCCGTGTCAAGAAAAAATAATGGAAAAATTTTAAGGAAAATAAAAAGCGGATGACAAGCGAAAACAACAATTTTATTGACATAGCACCACGCTTATGATAACCGCTGTGAGGTTTTGAAATTACATTGAACTATCAAAAAGGTTGCCCGATGAAACCTTAAAAAGGAGTACGATGTGACTCTTTCCGAGGCAAAAGAAATACTGGATGCAACAGTTTTTGTCGGCCATGAAAAACTGGAAATGGAGGTAAAAACGGCCTTCAGCGCCGACTTGATGAGCGATGTCCTCGCCTTCGCTAAAGAGAACAGTCTTCTCCTTACCGGCCTCACCAACCCGCAAGTTGTAAGAACCGCGGATATGCTTGACATAGCGGCAATTATACTGGTTCGAGGAAAGACCCCCCCGGATGAAACCGTCCAATTGGCCAGAGAATTAAATATTCCTCTTCTTTCAACAAAATATATCCTTTTCGAAACCTCCGGACGGTTGCATGCGAGAGGGATTGTTGGCTGCATTGAAAAGGTTGGCGTTGATGAGGGGGCTTAGTAGTGAAAGGCTGAAAGGTGAAAAACAACTTCGTCTTCGAACTTTGACCTTTGAACTTCCATATAAACAGGACAATCAGGTGACTCAAGATAAGAAAATTACAAAAACTCAAGAACTGGTTTATAAGCTGAAGGTTAAAGATGTAATGACTACCGATATTGTTACCGTCAGTCCAGGCAATACCATGAACGAGTTAAAGGAGATTTTGCGTATCAGGCGTATCGCTGGAACTCCGGTAGTAGAAAACAAACGATTGGTCGGTGTTATCGGCATTGATGATTTGATCAGGTGCCTGTCCGAGGGAGAAATGGATGCCACCGTCGGGGAAAAAATGACCAGGAAGGTGGAAGTACTCTATGGTGATGAACCGCTTGCTCACGCTGTTAACAAGTTCAACCAGTATGGTTTTGGCCGCTTCCCTGTGATTGAGCGTAAACGTGGGAGGTTAATCGGTATTCTCACCAAGAGCGATATGGTTACAGGATTGCTAAAGAGGTTAGAGATTGCCTACCACACAGAAGAATTTCGCCATAATAATAACAATGAAAACCATGTCTTTAATAACATTGTTATGGATAAGACGAGTTTCCACTTCCAATACAGAGTGAACGGTCAGGACTTCAAGGTGGCAGGAGAATCTATTTACAAACTTAAACAGATATTGTCACAATTAGGGTTTCCTCCTCCAATAATCCGGAGGGCTACAATCGCAGCGTATGAAGCGGAGATGAACATTATCATTTACAGTTACGGGGGCTGCATTTCAGTATCGGCAGATTATGACCATATCACATTGGAGGCACGTGATACCGGACCCGGCATCGCTAATATAGAGCAGGCGATGAGACAGGGGTTCTCAACCGCCCCGACATGGGTTCAGGAATTGGGTTTCGGGGCCGGAATGGGACTGCCCAACATTAGAAAATGCGCCGATACGATGGATATAGAATCGGAAGTGGGAAAGGGAACTCATATCAAGATAGTTATCAAAAACACCAATGGCAATGGGAAATAACAACTCATAGAAGGGGCCCAATGACATGAATTTAGAGTTTATTGTCGGGGAATTAAAGCTGGATGTCAGGTGCGGTGAGGATAAGCTGGGAAGGAAAGTAAGAGGTGGCTATGTGGGCGACCTTTTGAGCGATGTCATCGGAAACAGCAGTGAAGGTGATATCTGGGTTACCCGTCAGGCACATCAGAACATCGTCGCAGTGGCCAGTCTCAAGGACCACACCGGTATAATACTCGTAAACGGGAGTGAGCCTGACAGTGATACCCTTGAGAAGGCCATAAAAGAGGAAATCCCCATCATGGTGTCGGAACTCCCCGGATTTGAAGTAGTTGGTAAAATATACAAGTTGATGCACACATGAAAGGCCATAAAATTTTTATGGCCTTTTTTTTGCGTAAATGCCCTGGTTTTGCAAACTGTTACGTACGGGGTTTCAGGATATGATCAAGGAGTTTCGTTGTGACCTCCATATTCATACATGCCTCTCCCCCTGTGCCGATCTGGAAATGCATCCAGAGGCGGTAATTGAAAAGTCCATTGCCGGACAATTGGATGTTATCGCTGTTTGTGATCATAATTCCTCGGAAAATGTCCGGTATGTGATGAAGGCTGCCGAGGGAAGACCCATTACTGTCCTGCCGGGGATGGAGATAACAAGCAGCGAAGAGGTTCATGTGCTGGCGCTCTTTGACAAGCTGGACAAGTTAAACAAGCTTCAGGAAATAGTGTATCGGTCTCTTTCCGGCAAGAACAACGAAGACATATTCGGAACTCAGGCCATAGTCAACGAATCCGGCGAAGTTGAGGGTTTCAATGAGAGACTTTTGATCGGGGCAACGGAGATTACATTACACAGATTGGTTGAAGAAATTCATAACCTGGGAGGGCTGGCCATTGCCGCCCATATCGATCGTGAAAGCTTCGGTGTAATCGGCCAGCTTGGTTTCATCCCTCCCGACATTCAATTTGATGCCTTGGAAATATCTTCCAGAACGGGAGTCAGGACAGCGCGGACAAAATATCCGGAGCTGTCCGAGTATGCCTTTATTGAATCATCGGATGCCCATTTTATAAGGGATATAGGAAAAGGGTTTACAAAAATTTATCTGGAAAAAGTAACAATTGATGAATTGAAGATGGCCTTTGAGAAACGAGGCGGACGGTATGTTCAGAAGGGCTAAAGGCTAAAGGCAAAGGGCTAAAGGCTATGGGCTTTTTCTGTTCCCCTTCGCCTTTCACCCTTCACCTTTTGCCTTTAAAGTAGATTATGCTGGAACTGTCAATGCACATACTGGATATTGTGGAAAATTCAACCAGAGCCGGCGCAAAGCTGATTAAAATCAATATCGTCGAGGACATAAAAAAAGATATATTTTCCATAGAAATTATAGACGATGGCGCGGGGATGAATGGGGACACACTCAAAAAAGCCCTCGATCCCTTTTTTACCACCAAAAAGGTTCGTGAGATCGGACTGGGTCTCCCGATGCTCTCACATTCCGCAAAGATCACAGGAGGGGATTTTACAATAGAATCGAAGGAGGGTGAGGGAACAAGGATTGCGGCTGAATACAAGCACAGTCATATCGACCGGCAGCCCCTGGGCAACATCACAGGCACACTGATTACACTGATTACGGGAAACCCTGAAGTGGACTTTGTACACAGTCACAAAAACAATGCCGAAACCTATACCCTGGACACAAGGGATATCAGAAAAGAGCTTGAAGATATCCCTATTAATAATACGGAAGTTTTGAAGTTAATAAGGAAAAACATCGAAGAAGGATTGGAGGAAATAGGGATAAACGAACAATAGTTAGTTGGTTTCATTAGTTCGATTGGTTTTATTAGTTCAAACCATCAAACAGGAAGGAAGGAATCTATGAAAGCGGAAAATGATGATCTGTTGAAAGAATTTACACCGGAACAGATAGCAGAGCTGGACGGGATTATCGAGAGGCATAAAGGGGAACCGGGGGCATTGATCCCCGTTCTGGAAGAGGCTCAGATGGCGCTTGGATATCTCCCTGTTCCTGTACAGAAAAGGATAGCCGGTGGACTGAACCTGCCATTGAGCCGTGTGTATGGAGTGGTTACATTTTACTCATTTTTCACAATGACCCCCCGCGGAAAGCACATCTGTCGGATCTGTCTCGGGACGGCCTGCTATGTGAGGGGTGGAAAGAAAATCGCGGAAACCCTGGAAAAGGAATTAGGGATAAAAGAGGGTGAAACCACTCCCGACAGGATGTTTACCTATGAATCTGTGAGGTGTTTAGGCGCCTGCGGATTAGCGCCCGTTGTTGTAGTGAATGAAGATGTTCATGGAAGGGTAAAAGCAGCGAAGATCAAAGAAATGTTGTCGGAATACAATTGATAGTCTCAAATTTAAAATATGGAGAGCGGTTATGGCAAAAATCAAGATAGAAGATTTGAAAAAGATCAAGGATAAAGTTAAGGCGGAAACCTCCCTGAGGGCGGGTGAGCGGAGAGTGAAGGTGACCGTACATATGGGTACCTGCGGCATCGCTTCCGGTGCAAGGGAGGTTCTGGATACCCTGATAAGTGAAATTGAAGAGGCAGGGGTTACCGATGTGGTCGCCACAACGTCCGGCTGTATGGGTTTGTGCAGCAGGGAACCGGAGATAACCGTGGAAATCATGGAACAGGAACCGATAATATACGAATATATGGATACAAACAAGATGAGACAGGTCTTCAGAAGACATATTCTGAAGGGGGAGGTTCAGACCCCATTTGTTCTGGCCAAGGGTGCAGAAAGAACGAAATAAAGGAGGACAATCTTAATATGAAAGTGTTTCGGTCACATTTACTGCTCTGCGGGGGAACAGGTTGTCATGCCACCGGGAGTCTTAAAGTAAAGAAGGCCCTTCTTGCGGAATTGGACAAGAGAGGTCTTTCGGATGAGATCAAGGTCGTAGAGACAGGCTGCAACGGATTTTGCGCCATGGGACCCATTATGGTTGTCTATCCGGATGGAATTGTCTACATGCTGATCAAACCGGAAGATATTCCGGAACTGGTCGAGGAACACCTGATCAAGGGAAGGCCTCTGGAGAGACTCCTGTACAAAGAACCTGTTACGGAAGAGGTTATTCCAACCATGCAGGAGATCCCCTTCTTCGCCCATCAGGAATTGAGGGTATTGAGAAACAGGGGGCTTATTGATCCTGAAAAAATAGATGAGTACATCGCCAGAGACGGTTATGCCGGTATGGCAAAGGCCTTAACTGAAATGACCCCGGAAGAGATTGTAAAGACGGTTCTGGATTCCGGACTGCGCGGGAGAGGTGGAGCAGGATTTCCCGCCGGTCTTAAATGGCAGTTTGCCGCGAGATCGAAGGGAGATGTAAAATATGTCCTCTGTAACGCCGATGAGGGCGACCCGGGGGCATTTATGGACAGGAGTGTGCTGGAGGCAGATCCGCACGCAGTCCTTGAAGGAATGGTTATCGCCGCCAGGGCTATCGGCTCCCATTATGGCTATATATATTGCCGTGCGGAATACCCGCTGGCCATTCAAAGGTTAAACATAGCGATAGATCAGGCAAAAGAATATGGTCTCCTGGGTGAAAATATACTGGATACAGGATTTGATTTTGATCTTGAGGTCTATCAGGGCGCCGGGGCATTTGTCTGTGGTGAAGAAACTGCCCTGATGACATCCATCGAGGGGAAAAGAGGAATGCCGAGACCCCGACCACCCTTCCCCGCCATTTCGGGTCTATGGCAAAAACCGAGCATACTTAACAACGTGGAAACCCTCGCCAATATTGGTCAGATTATACTGAATGGAAGTGAGTGGTACGCCGGCATAGGCACGGAGAGAAGCAAGGGAACAAAGGTCTTTGCGCTTACCGGTGACGTGAACAATGTCGGACTTGTCGAAGTTCCCATGGGAACCACCCTGGGAACCATTGTGTACGATATAGGCGGCGGTATTCCAAAGGGAAAGAAATTTAAGGCCGTACAGTTAGGCGGTCCTTCGGGAGGGATGCTCCCCGTACAACATCTCAACGCAGGGGTAGATTACGAGACCGTCGCGGAATTGGGGGCAATTATGGGATCGGGCGGTATGATCGCCATGAATGAGGACATGTGCCCCGTTGATATGGCCCGTTTCTTTATGGATTTCTGCCAGGACGAGTCCTGCGGAAAGTGTACACCCTGCCGTGAGGGAACAAAAAGGATGCTGGAGATACTCACCAATATCTGTGAGGGTAGGGGTCAGGAAGGAGACCTCGATCTTCTCGAAGAGATGGCCGACACCATCAAAGACTCTGCCCTTTGCGGACTCGGTCAGACGGCCCCCAACCCTGTCCTGAGCACGATCCGCTATTTCAGGGATGAATATGAAGCACATATTAAGGATAAGCGTTGTCCGGCTGCGGTCTGTACCGCACTCTTTAAATCCCCCTGCCAGCACACCTGCCCGGTTGAAATGGACATACCTTCTTATATAGCGCTGGTTCAGGCGGAACGCTTTGAGGACGCCTACAAGATACTCCTGAGGACAAATCCATTCCCGGCCGTTTGCGGAAGGGTTTGTGACCACAAGTGCCAGTCAAAGTGCAGAAGGGAG
Source organism: Pseudomonadota bacterium (assembly GCA_015222855.1). Classification (GTDB taxonomy): domain Bacteria; phylum Desulfobacterota; class Syntrophia; order Syntrophales; family JADFWA01; genus JADFWA01. The sequence continues at coordinate 14,343 of JADFWA010000413.1, forward strand.
ACACTGGATGAACCAATAGCCATCAAATTCCTTAAAAGATTCATTACGGATAATGCATCAAGACCCGGGGTGGATGCGGTTCCCGTTACCAGAAAAGAAAAGATAGCGGTAATCGGGGCGGGTCCCGCCGGCCTGACGGCAGCGCGAGACCTCGCCTCACGGGGTTACAAAGTGGTTGTTTTTGAAGAGCTGCCGGAGGCCGGAGGAATGCTCCGCTACGGCATCCCCGCATACAGACTTCCACGAAATATCCTGGCCGGAGAAATTGATGATATAAGCGCCCTGGGTGTGGAGATCAGGTGCAACACACGTGTAGGAAGGAATGTCTCCTTTGAAACCGTCAATGAAGAATTTGATTATATATATCTCGCCTCCGGCGCTCATAAGAGCCAGAAGATGGGGGTCGAGGGTGAAGATATGGACGGCGTTTTCGGTGGCGTTGAGTTCCTGAGGGATTTCAATATAAATGAAGATGCCTGGTTAAGTGGTGAAAAGACCCTCGGAAGCAGGGTCGCCGTTATCGGCGGAGGCAATTCCGCCATCGACGCGGCCCGCTGCGCTGTCCGTTTAGGCGCTGATGTAACCATCCTTTACCGCCGTCTGAGACAGGATATGCCTGCCGCCGAGGAAGAGATTCAGGCAGCCGAGCATGAAGGAATCAAGATTGAATATCTTGTGGCTCCCACCAATATCACCGGTGAAAACGGCAAGGTCAGCGGGATCACCTGTCAGAGGATGGAACTGGGCGATTTTGACAGGAGCGGGAGAAAGAGACCCGTTGCCATTGAAGGTTCCGAATTCACACTCAGCGTGGATGCGGTGATAGCGGCCATCGGCCAGACACCGGATGTGTCATTTGTACCTGAAGACAGCGGCGTATCGATCAACAAGTGGTCCTGCTTCGACCTCGCGGATGGAAGCAAGTCCCAAACGACCGATGCCGGGTTCTTCGCGGGTGGTGATGCCGTAACCGGCCCAGATACGGTCATAGAGGCTATCGCGGCGGGTCACCAGGCCGCGCAAGACATAGATCAGACAATAAGAGACAAAAATGGTGAACCTCCCTACGAGGCGCCTCCCGAAGAGGAAATCGATATACCACTGATGATCGAGGAAGAAACCGAGGAGCGTCCCCAGGCCAGGATGCCAGAGTTGGATGCCCTTTCCAGAAAGAACAATTTGACTGAAGTGGAGCTCGGATTCAGCAAGGAAGAGGCCATCAAGGAGGCGATACGATGCCTGAGATGTGACGCAGAAATATAATAATGAGGCTAAGGGCATAGTGTCAAGGGTCAAGGGTCTTTTGCCTTTCGCTTTGAGCCTTTCGCTTTGAGCCTTGTGCCTTTAACCTTTAGCCTTTAGCCCTTAGCCCTTTAGCCTTTATATAGGAATACGAAATGGATAGAAATATTTCATTAACAATCGATGAAAAAGAGGTAACGGCATCTCCGGAACAGACTATTCTGGAGGTTGCAAGAGAAAACGGTA
>JADFWA010000414.1 GCA_015222855.1 Pseudomonadota bacterium
CTGGCCTCAGATGAAGCATCCTTTATCACCGGGATTGCTTTACCTGTATCTGGCGGCTGGGGAATATGATCAAGCATAATCCGAGATATGTCGTTTATTTATCAATTTTTACCTTTTCCATTCTTATGAAAAACATAAGGAGTGAAGGTATGATAAAGATCACGAATAGAGAAGATATGGCAAGCCCCCCAAGAATAACACTTCCAAGCCCCCTGTAAATTTCCGAACCTGGTCCTGGCGATAAAACAAGGGGAAGCATACCGAAAATACTGGTAAAGGTACTCATGTAAATCGGCCTGAGCCTTATCCTCGTTGACTCAAGTACGGCCTCACGGTGACCCATACCGTGATACCTGATATTGTTAAGCGCCTGATACACGATCAGTATTGCGTTATTCACCACTACCCCTACCAGGATAACAAAACCGAGCATGGTAAGTACATCCAGGGCCTGGGGATAAACGAACCGATTTACCAGCTTGAGCCCGATAAACCCTCCTGCTGCTGCGAGGGGAAGGGTAAATAACACGATAAGGGGATAGATGAAATTCCCGAACAAGGCGGACATTAAAAGATAGATAATCACCGCGGCCAGGATGAAATCCCACTGAAGCGCCCTCCTTGTCTGCGTTAATTTATCCGCCTCTCCACTCAAGGTGATATTCGCTCCCTGGAGCATTCCCTGGTTTTTAAGCAGGGGTATAAGCCTGTCGCGAATTCTATCCATTGCCTCTTCAAGGGTTATCGTCTTTGGCGGTGTTACCTGAAGGCTAATGGTCCTCTGCCGTTCAAGGTGTCTTACTTGGTTAACGCCTGCTGATCTCTGCAATTTTGCAAAAGAGGAAATGGGCACAATCTTCCCCCCGGGTGTGGCTATAAGGGCCTGGTAGAGCTCCTCGGGTGTGGAAAAATCCTTGTCTGATGCCTTGAGAACAAGGTCAATCTTCTTCTGCCCCTCCTGTTTGAACTCACCCACCTTTCTTCCATCCATGAGAACATCCAGACGAATACCCAAATCACGGGCGCTCATTCCGGTAGCACGCAGGCGATCTCTTTCTGGAATAAAGTTGATTTCGGGGTAGAGAAGCTCAATGGAGGGCACAGGCCTTACCTGGGAACCTGGAATTTCTCTTCTTATCATCCCGAACATGGTGCCTGCAACCCGCACGATTGTAGTGAGGTCCTGCGCACTGATATCCACATCGATGGTCCTGCCACCGCCCAGCCGTGTCTGGAATATACCTGCCTGGTTGGTCACGCCAAACATCCCCGGAATGCTGTTAATGGTTTTAGAGTAAAGCGGCAACAGTTCCCCAGCACGATGCTCTTGGTTGCTCATGGAACCCAGAAACATAAACCTGTCCGCGCCGACATAAAACACTTCTTTGATGCCTGGCAGACCCTGGTGGTCTTCTCCCATGTAAGGATCAAGGGCACGAAATATGGAATCGCCGATCTCTTTACGCTCCACATACGAGAGCCCGGGAGGGGGCACCATGATGCTAAACAGGAAATTTCTGTTTCCCTGGGGAAGGTATTCCATTTTCGGGGTGAGAAACACGGCCAGGGATATGGAAAAGATAGTCAGGGTAGCAACGGTTGCGATCCTTGTTATCCAATTCCTGGTGGCTCCTCTAACCAGCGCCATTATCATATTAACCAGGGAAAACCCAATTCTCGTCAGGCTGTTCCCCTGAGCGGCATTGCGATGTTTTCGGAGGCCAAACAGTTTATTGGAGAACATGGGGATAACCGATACGGCCACAAACAGGCTCAACAAGATGGCACAGGTCACTGCTATTGCTATATCCCTGAACAGCTGACCCGCTTCTTCCTCTACAAAGACAATGGGAAGGAACACAGCTACCGTAGTGAGAGAGGAGGCAAGTATTGCGCCCCACACCTCCTTTGTCCCCTCATAGGCGGACTGGAATGGCGTCTTGCCCATCTTTCTGTGGCGGTCGATATTCTCCAGAACCACAATGGCGCTATCCAGGAGCATTCCCACGGCAAAGGATATCCCTGCAAGGGAGACAACATTCAGGGTCCTTCCAAAGGAACTTAAAAAGATAAAGCTTCCGATAATACTGATGGGAATAGCAGTGGCAACAACTACAGTAGAAGAGAAGCTCCTTAAAAAAATCAGAAGAACCACAATGGCTAACATTCCGCCAATGAGCATATTTCTCTTGACCAGCTTGATTGCACCACTGATATAAGGTCTCTCATCATATGCCCAATGGATGTAGATATTCTGCGGCCTTAATTTTTCTGAGTTGAGCCAATTGACAACCTCTTCAACCCTATTGGTTAGCTCGAGCACATTAGTGCCCGGCACTGGTTTTATGCCCATCCCGATCCCGTTGCTCCCATTGTGGATGATCTCCGCGTTGAGCTTTTCGTATCCGATTTTTACCGTGGCAATATCTGAAAGGTAGATACGCCGCTGTCCTGTTGATGTGATAACGATATCTTCAATGTCCTTCACCGATTGGAATTCTGCCACGGTCCTGATCCTGAAGTCTCTTCTGCCAACATCCATGTTCCCCGCTGATATATTCACATTCTCCGTATTTAAGACCGCTATAACATCTCCGATAGTGAGCCCACATGCAGCGAGTCTCTTCGGTTTTACAACGATGTGCATCTCTTTTTCAGTTCCGCCGCCGATAAAGAGCTCGGCCACGCCATCCACCCGTTCGAGATACTGCCTTATCTCATTTTCAAAGTACGTCCTGTAGGTATATATGGATTGTGGATTGCCATCGGTCTTCTTCAGCATCATCCAGATTATCGGAGATGTGGCAGCTCCTGTAGCATTGATCACGGGCCTTTTCGCGTTTTGCGGGTATGATTTCACCTCGTTCAGCTTGTTTGAAACTCTCAGGAGTGCATCATCAATGTCAGTGCCTAATTTGAATTTGAGTGTAACTGAGCCGACACCGTTTGAAGATGTGCTCTCCATCTCAACAAGATTGGGGATCCCCTTAAATACCTTTTCCTGCTCTTCGATAATCTCCCGCTCTATCTCATAGGGGGTGGCCCCGGACCAGACTGTCCTGACTGTAATATGGGGCACTGTCAGGCTAGGGCTCAACTGGTAGGGAAGCCTGTGAAGCCCGATAATTCCGAAAAGTAAAATGACGAGCACACCGACAATGACTTTGACGGGATCATTGATGGAAAACTTGATAAGATCCATAGGTCAGTTGACTTCTTTTATTATATAAACTAGCTGCTCGTTTCTGAGCCTTTCATTTCCCTTGACAACAACCTTCATACCCTCTGAAATCTTCTGTGAGTTTATACCGGCTTTCATACCACGATATCCCAGGATTTTGACCGGTATGATCATTGCTTTTGAGTCCACCACGGCAACAACCACAGTGCTTCCGTACATATCCAGGACGGCATCTCTTGGTACCAAAAGGCTTGTTATTTTTTTACCCACTGGCAATCTCACCCTCGCCTCCATTCCCTCCATGAGTGAAGTGGGGTCGTTAATTCTTATCTTCACGGGGAATGTTCTTGTTGCAATATTCCCTTTCGGTATGATGGCCATAATTATTCCGCTCTTTTTCGTTCCGGCTGCTGTTGCCATGGCTGTCATGCCAGGTTTTAGATATTTGATAACTCCCTGCGGAACCTCCACGATTAAATCCATGGCATCATCCCGTGCGATTGTTGCTACAGTCTTACCCGGTGAAAGCCACTCGCCACGTGCAACATGTTTTTTAATTATCACGCCGTTAAAGGGTGCCGTGATGAGTGTTTTTTTAAGCTCTATTTCAAGTTGTTCCACGTCTGCCTTAAGAGCAGCCGCTTTTTTTTCAAGCCCCTTCACCTGGAACCACTGATCATCATAATCCTTTTCGGCAACGATCTTTTTTTTGAAGAGATTCTCTATTCTTTCAAAATCATTTTGTGCCCTTTCAAGGTCCGAGAAAACCTGTTCATAGGATGCCACTCTTGCTTGAAGTCTCTTTTCAAGGAGGTTGGAATTAAGCTTTACAAGCGCTTTCCCTCGTGTAGTTCGCTGTCCCTCTTCAAACTTTGTAACCTCTACCGCTCCGCTTACCTCAGTGGAAACATCTGAGACCTCTAAATAGTAAATCGTTCCGATAAACTCCTGCTCTGGTGCTATCATTCCTGTAGTTACCCTGGATACAAC
>JADFWA010000415.1 GCA_015222855.1 Pseudomonadota bacterium
ATGTGTATAAGAGACAGCTTTCATACAGTTCATCAAAAACGGGGGCAACCGTGTCGCGGAACCTGCCTTTCCAGTCGAGGGCGCCGCGCTGGGCTGTGGTGCTGCAATTGGCGTACATCCAGTCCATGCCGTTTTCACCTACCAGGCCGATAAGGCTCTGGGTCAGTTCTTCCACCGTTTCATTGAAGGCCTCGCTGGGGCTGTGGCCGTGCTTTCTGAGCACATTATACTGGGCCTCCATGACACCGGCAAGGCAGCCCAGAAGAACACCCCTCTCCCCGGTCAGATCGCTGTAAACCTCATTTTCAAAGGTAGTGGGGAAGAGATATCCTGAACCTATGGCGATACCCAGGGCGAGTGTCCTTTCTTCGGCCTTTCCCGTATAGTCCTGGAATATGGCATAACTGGAGTTGATGCCGCTTCCGGCCAGAAAATTTGTGCGGACACTGCGGCCCGATCCCTTGGGGGCCACCAGAATCACGTCGACATTATCAGGGGGGATGATATCTGTCTGGTCTTTATAAACAATTGAGAAGCCATGTGAGAAATAAAGAGCATTTCCTTCCTCCAGACAGGGTTTGATCTCCGGCCAGAGGGCCTTTTGTCCCGCATCAGAAAGCAGATACTGGAGGATTGTCCCGCGCTGGGCCGCCTCTGTCAGGGGGAAAAGAGTTTCTCCGGGGATAAAACCGTCCTTCACCGCTTTGTCCCAGGTAGGGCTGCCCTGGCGTTGTCCCACAATGACATTGATGCCGTTATCCCTCATGTTCAGTGCCTGTCCCGGTCCCTGTACGCCGTAGCCGAGCACCACCACCGTTTCATTTTTCAATACCTCTTTGGCCTTTTCCAGTGTAAATTCCTCGGAGGTAATGACTTCTTCCATCACGCCGCCGATGTTGATCTTTGACATATTATTACTCCTTCAGCAAGATTTAGTTAAAAGTGTAGTAACTACTCAGGTTCAAAGTTCCACGGTTCACGGTTCAAGGTTAGAGAACTGCTAACCGTAAACTTTGAACTCTTCCGGCTCGTCCGGGTTAGTCCCTTAATTGTAAAGTTCTTGCAAAAATGGCAAAAGAATTTAGCTGTAAGTTGGGTTGAAGTGAGAAACCCAACAAAAGACTTTCGCCTGGTTCCCATGCTCCAGCGTGGGAACCCACATGGTATGCATTCCCACGCTGGAGCATGGGAACGAGAAACGAATGCACCAAGTTTGACTTTTTATTTATTCGTCTCTGTGCTCTCTGCGACCTTTGCGGTGAGTAGTTACTTTCTTCCTAAAGCAATTGTCCCCGTCCTGGCAATATCTTCAATGCCCATTGGTTTAAGGTAGTTCAGCGCGGTTTCAATTTCGTCCTGTCTTCCCGTTGCTTCAAGGATGCAGCAATTTGCCCCCATAAATACAATCCTGCATTTAAGGGTATCGATAGCTTTCCTTATTTCAGATATGTTCTCTTCCGTTACATTCATCTTGATCAGCGCCATTTCCCTCTCAGTAGCGTTCCCGTTTGTTAAAACAGAGGTCTTACGAACATCCACCAACTTGTCAAGCTGTTTTTTGATCTGTATTACGCTGGTTTTATTGCTTATGGTTGTCAGGACAATCTTTGAGATTTCAGGGTCCATGGTGGTGTTTACGCAAAGACTCTCTATATTGTAGCCGCGCCCGCCCAGCGTGCCTGAAACCCTGGAAAGAACGTCAGGTTTGTTGTTGACCAGAAGTGATACTGTATATGCTTTCTTTTTCATGGTTTAAATTTACCTTTCTGTTTAATTAAGTGCCTAAAGTTCAAAGTGCCTAAAGTGAGCTAAAGTTAATGTACACGCCTTCGGCGCGATCAATTTTAAAACAGGCTGCGCTGAAAGCGCATTCTTTAACTTTAGGCACTTTAGTTCACTTTAGGCACTTATTTTCAGTTTATCATCTCACGTGTTAACAGCTCCATTTCGGATAATGAAGATCCGGGCTTTACCATTGGGTAGACGCCTTCTTCACGTGACACATGGAAATCCATAATAACCGTTTTGGGTGTAAACAGGCCCTGCCTGAGTATGGGTTCCACTTCTTCCGGTTTGGTGGCCTTTAGCCCCACTGCGCCGTACGCTTCAGCCAGCCTTACAAAATCCGGCTGAAGTATGATATCGGTTTGGGAGTAGCGTTTTTTATAAAAGAGTTCCTGCCACTGGCGGACCATGCCGAGGTAGCCGTTGTTCAGGAGCACGATTTTAACGGGGAGGTTATATTGTACAGCCGTAGCCATCTCCTGGATGTTCATCTGTATACTCCCGTCCCCGGCAATATCCACAACCAGTTTGTCGGGAAATGCAACCTGCGCGCCGATCGCGGCGGGGAATCCATAACCCATGGTACCCAGACCTCCCGAGGAGAGGAATGTGTTAGGGTGATCGAATTTATAAAACTGAGCCGCCCACATCTGGTTCTGTCCCACTTCGGTCGTTATAATGGCATCGCCTTTCGTGAGTTCATACAGTTTTTCGATTACAAACTGGGGTTTGATAATTTTATCATCCTGATGATATGACAGAGGTTCCTCCGCCTTCCACGTCGATATTTGTTTGAACCAGTCGTCATATTGTCCTTCCGGGATGGTGAATTGACTGTTTCTTAAAGATTCATTTATGAGTTGCAGCGCGGACTTACAGTCGCTCACAATGGAGACGTCCGCCTTGATATTTTTATCGATGGTTGCGGGATCAATATCGATGTGGATGATCTTTGCGTGAGGGGCAAAGGTGTCTATTGTACCCGTTACACGATCATCAAACCGGACACCTATTGCAATCATAAGGTCACAATGACTTATCGCCATATTGGCGTAGTATGTGCCATGCATGCCCGGCATGCCGAGCCACAAGGGGTCAGTTCCCGGAAATGCCCCCAAACCCATGAGGGTAGAAGTTACCGGAATATTGACATTTTGCGCAAATTCTCTGAGTTCATCCGATGCCCCCCCGAGGATAACACCGCCTCCCGAGAAAATGAGAGGTCTCTTTGCCTTACTTATCGGATCGAGGATTTGAGATACTCTTATTGCAGGCCTGTATGTGGAAACGGTTGAACTTATCCTGGTTACCGGCTTATATTCCGTTACGGATTGCATGACGTCCTTGGGAAGATCTACCAGCACCGGTCCCGGACGCCCCGATCGGGCGATATGAAAAGCCTCCTTGATTGTTACGGCCAGATCCTCAACACGCCTGACCAGGAAATTGTGTTTGGTGCAGGGTCGTGTAATGCCTGTGATGTCGGCTTCCTGGAAGGCGTCAGTGCCGATGAAGCTTGTCGGAACCTGACCGGTAAAGACCACGATCGGAATGGAGTCCATATATGCGGTGGCGATACCGGTGACGGTATTGGTAGCTCCCGGTCCTGAGGTGACGATACAAACACCCACTTTACCGGATGACCTGGCATATCCATCCGCCGCATGCGCGGCGCCCTGTTCGTGGCGAACCAGGATATGTCTGAAATTACTCTTATGAAATTCATCATAAATATCGATAACTGCGCCGCCAGGATAACCGAAGATTACGTCAACCCCCTCTTCCTCTAAGGACTTTATGAAAATTTGAGATCCTGTCAATTCCACTTAAACACCTCCTGTTTTTTCGTAATCAAAAGTAAAAAAACCGCAATCTCGTCCAAGATGCGGCTTTTAAAAAGATAAAAAGTAAAAAAGCCGCGGGCAAAGGGGGCCCGCGGCTCGAAGTCTCTATTTTAAACCATCAAAGAGCCCGAGCAGCGGTCCCCCTTAATAACAACTACGACGCCGACGACAATGCTGCCCATGAAATTTTGATGGATCATTTGACTTTCCTCAACGTTTTTCGCTTCTATGATACAAAAAAAAAGTTTTGTCAAGGATTTTTTATTCACCGATTGGGGGGAACATCCATATCATATTTAAAGAACCCTTCTTTTCCCTGGTCTTCATCCTCCGGTGTGTATTCGGTTGGCGCTGTTCCCTCGAGGAAGCATGCAAAGACGGATCTTTTGGAGTCGGGTTTTGCCAGAAGCCCCGTTTTCGTATCTATCCGGGCGAACACAACCCCTTCAGGGACGGGGAAAAACTCAACGGGTGTTCCTTCAAGGGCCTTTTTCATAAAATAGAGACAGATGGGGCTTGCCGCCCTGGAGCCGGTTTCATGCTTCCCCAGTGGTTTTTCTTCGTCAAAACCGACCCATACCCCACAAACAATGGAAGGAGTGAATCCTATGAACCATGCATCCTTCAGGTCATTGGTTGTCCCGGTTTTTCCCGCCACCGGTCGTTTGAGGACTTTCATTCTCCATCCCGTACCGTTCTGGACCACATCCTGAAGCAGAGATGTTGTGATGTATGCGATTCTGGGGTCTATGACCTGTTCCGTTTTTGGCCGGTTTTCTTCAAAGACATGACCGGTCCTGTCAACAATCTTTTTAATGAAAAGCGGTTCTGCTTTTTTCCCATCGCCGGCAAATACTCCGTATGCCCTGACTATTTCCTGAAGAGTTGTCCCTGTTGTTCCCAGCGCCATCGAGAGGTCTCTTGCGAGAGGGGATATTATCCCCATATTGACGGCATAGTCTGCGGCATAATCTATTCCGATATCCTTGAGAGTTTTTATGGTTACAAGGTTTCTTGAATAGACAAGAGCACATCTCAAGATTGTAGGGCCGTAAAATTTCTCCTCGTAATTTTGCGGTTTCCAGAGACTGTCCTTCAGGGTATCCTTAAAGATAATCGGGGAATCCATGACGATGGTTGACGGTGTCAGCCCCTTGTCGAAAGCGGCCGTATAGATAAAGGGTTTGAAGGCGGAGCCGGGTTGTCTTTTTGATTGCGTCGCGCGATTGAATTCACTTTTTTTAAAATCCCTTCCACCTACCATCGCCTTTATTTCACCTGTCTTCACATCCATGCAGAGGAGCGCTCCCTGCACGTCAGGTTCCTGTTCCAGCGCCAGTTTGAGTCGCACATCTTCCGTTTCCGATATTTCAAGGATTCTTGCCTGAACGATGTCACCGACGTTGAGGACGTCTGCCGGATCTTTGATCTTGACGCTGCCTGAGGCTACATCCGGATCAGGTACCCTGGCCCAGGACATATCCTTCAAGGCCATGGTGGCGTCATGTTCACCGACCCGGAGTTGTACAATTTCCCCCTTGCTGTCAATACCTACTACAAGAGCGGTTACAATACGGTCTTTCTCAATCTCTCCGTTCATCTTTTTCAGGAAGGAGTCAAATTCCTCCACCGGTATCCTCTGCGGAGGACCCCGGTATCCCTGTCTCTTGTCCAGCTCCCGCAGCCCTCTTTCCACCGCGGCCCGTGCGGCCTTCTGCATTTCGATATTCAGTGTGGTGTAAACCTTAAGTCCTTCTCGATAGAGGACATTGCTTCCGTACTTGACCTGGATGTACCTGCGGATATTTTCGGTAAAATAGGGCGCTATCTTCTCCTCTTGTTTCGATTGTTTGAGTTTTAGCGGGGTCTTCAGCGCCTGTTCCTTTTCCTCCTGGGTCAGATATCCGTCTTCGGCCATTCTGCTCAGAACGTAGGCCTGCCTCCGGCGGGCCCTTTTGGGGCTGGAGTAGGGAGAATACCTGCTGGGTGCCTTGGGGAGGCCGGCCAAAAGAGCCGCCTCGGAGAGAGTGAGTTCCTCCGCGCTCTTCCCGAAATATTTCTGTGACGCGGCCTCTATCCCGTATGTGCCATGTCCGAGATAGATATGGTTTAGATAGAGATTCAGAATTTCATACTTTTTCAGGTACCTGTCTATCCTGTAAGCTAAAAACGCCTCCCTTAGTTTCCTCATGTAGCTTTTTTTGGGGGATAGAAAGAGTGATTTGGCCACTTGCTGGGTTATCGTGCTTCCTCCCTGCACAATTCTCCCGGCCTCTATGTTTTTGAAGAAAGCCCTGAGTATGCCATGCGGGTCCACGCCCTCATGCTGGAAAAATCGCGCGTCTTCCGCGGCAACAAAGGCCTGGATAACAACCCTGGGTACCCGGGTAATAGGGATGACCTTTCTGTCCTCCATGTAGAACTCATCTATCAATCTGTTGTCGTCGGAGTAAACCCTGGTGATTATACTGGGCCTGTAGTCCTTGAGGGAGGCGATACTCGGCAGGTCTTTTACTACGACATACAGGAGACCGCTTCCGGCAAGGACAAGTATGGTAAAAAGAGACAATACTCCAAGAAAAATTTTCTTGAAAATGGGACTCTTCTTGCCCCTCCTTTTTTTTATATCTTTGAGAGAAGAATTTGTTTCATCCATTATGTCGTATCTTTGTTCTCCTTTTTTTCTCCCAATTTTGCCACCCAGATGCTTATTTCGTACAGCAGCATTATCGGTATGGCCATTAGTACCTGTGTGACAATGTCTGGAGGCGTAAACAGGGCGGCGACAACAAATGTAATCAGTATGGCGTACTTCCTCTTGGCGGCCAAAATGCTGGAGTTTACCAGGCCTATCCTGGCCAGGAAAAACATAAAGATGGGGAGTTCGAAAATGACACCGAATGCGAGGAGGAGTTTGCACGAGAAGGAGAGGAACTCCCTTAAGGTAAACATGGGTTTGATGGATTCCGTGGCGAAACTAACGAAGAATTTAAATCCGAAAGGGAAGACAACAAAGTACGCAAAAAGAGATCCTCCGACGAAGAAAATGGTAGAGAAAAAGACAAAAGGGAAAGCATACTTTTTCTCCGACGAATAGAGTCCCGGGGATATAAATCGCCATATCTGATATAATACGATTGGACTCGAAAGAAATAGAGATCCAAAGAAGGATATCTTCAGATAGGTAAAAAATGCCTCCGGGAGGCTGGTAAATATCATGGAGCTGTTTTCGGGAAGTACGGCGACAAGCGGGAATGCAAGAATTCTGAACAGCCACTCCTTGAAAACGAAGCAGATTAGAAAACAGACACCCACGGCAATCAGACTGTATATGAGCCTTTTTCTCAGTTCTTCCAGATGGGAAGTGAATGGCAGTTTTTCTTCTACGGTGTTATCCATTCTCAATGTTCCCCTGTGGGGAATATCGGAAATCGTAATTCGAATATCGAAAATCGGGTACCGGAAAGCGATTTACGATTTACGATTTGCGAAATCCGATTTATCTTTTTCAGGCGAGGTGTCCTTTTCGTTTTCGTCACTTGTGCCATATAAAAGTGAGTCTTTTATGTCGTCCACTTCATCCTTGATTTCGTCCACATGGAGGGATTCCTTGACGTTTTCCGTGGCCTTTCGAAATTCAGAAAAACCCTTTCCCAGAGCCTTTGCAACATCGGGCAGCTTTTTTGGCCCTATGATAATCAGCGCCACAACAAGTATGACTAAAAGCTCAGGCATGCCTATACCAAACATAATACTATCCTTTTTGAGTTTCGAGTTCAAGGTTCTGAGTTTCGTGCCTCGATTTGAACTCGGAACTTTGAGTTAAGGAATATATATGGTTTTCTGTGTTTGTCAATGGTTTTTGCAATGGCGGGTCAATCCCGAAACTTTTTGCTTTTCATAGGATTGTGTGCTAAAAAATTTAGATTGTGACCATTTACAACTTTATTTCAAACCTCAAAATATGGAGGTGACAGATGTCTTTAAAAACGGGAATTGTAAAAGATTACAGATACCTGAGACACGAAACCGGTTCTTATCATCCGGAATCGCCTAAAAGACTGGAAGCGATGTACGAGATGATTGAGTCCCCCGATATGAATGGGAAATTTATCGAAATTGAACCCCGTCATGCCACTCATGAAGAGATAGAGGTGATCCACCAGCTTTCTTACATAGAACAGGTTGCCGGTACAGCCGGCAAGGCCCATACAACGCTCGATCCCGATACGTCCACATCACCGGAATCCTATGATACGGCCAGGCTGGCAGTAGGAGGGTTGTGTAATGCCATAGACAGCGTGGTCAAGGGGGATGTAAACAACGCCTTTGCTTTTGTAAGACCTCCGGGACACCATGCTGGGCCGAACCGGGCGGCCGGTTTTTGTATATTCAACAATGTTGCCATCGGTGCGCTGCATGCGATAAACAATCACAATATGGAGAGGATACTCATCGTTGACTGGGATCTGCACCACGGAAACGGCACACAGCACTCCTTCTATGAAGACCCCCGGATTCTGTATTTTTCAACTCATCAATATCCTTTCTATCCCGGCACAGGCGGTGTTCAGGAGATCGGCAGGGGAGCTGGAGAGGGTTATACGATAAATGTTCCGCTCAGAAGCGGGCCGGGGAATGGTGAATATCTAAAGATTTTCAAACGGATTCTCCAACCGGTTGCCCTTGAGTTCAAGCCCGATATGATCATGCTTTCGGCAGGATTTGACATCTATTACAAGGACCCCCTTGGGGGAATGAAGGTTACCCCCGATGGGTTCGGTATGTTGACACGTGTCCTTCTGGATATTGCCGATAGCTGCTGTGGCGGGAAATTTGTCGCGACCCTTGAGGGCGGCTATCATATTGCCGGAATTACCGAATCGGCAAAGGTGGTGTTGAATGGGATGTGCGGGGAGACCCATGTAACCGGGGAAGAACTGGCAAAGGCGGAAGAAGAGGCCGACAGCTCGATAGACAGGATTATTGAAACGGTTATTAAGGAAATAAAGCCGTTCTGGCCGGTGTTCTAGCTACTTAGTTCTGAGATTCGTGTTTTTTCCGGCAGAAAATAAATTCGTAAAGCGTATAACGCCTTACGCTTTACGAATTACGGATTTCCGGTTTATCCGGGTTAGGAGGATTTATGATAACAAAAGAAGAAGTAGGACATGTGGCGCATCTGGCAAGGCTGCACTTCAGTGAGGAGGAGCAGGATAAGTTTACTTCTCAGCTCAATGACATACTGACGTATATCGACAAGTTGAATCAGGTCGACACCGCCGGCATCCCGCCGACTACCCATGCGATTTCTCTGAACAATGCCTTCAGGGAGGATGTGGTTAAGGAATCTATCGGTCGTGACCTTGCACTGACCAATGCTCCTGATGAAAAGGGGAGCTGCTTCAGGGTGCCGAAAGTTATAGAATAGGGGATTATATCAAATATCAAAATGAAAAATTAAAAAGTAAAATAGATTGTAGGTTGGGTTGAGGAACGAAACCCAACATAGGACTTATCAATAGGGGACAATATGGAACTAAGCAGGTTAACAATTCATGAGTTGCAGGAGATGATAAAGAAGGGGGAGACCACTTCTTCCGATATAGTCGAGTCTGTCTTCAAGAGGATAGATGCGGTCGAAGATAAGGTTCGTTCTTACATTACGCTCCTTCGCGATTCGGCGCTGGAGGAAGCGCAGCAAGCCGACAGAGAAATAAAGAAAGGAAATATAAAGACTCTTTCCGGTATACCCATTGCGGTGAAGGATATTATGTGCACCAGGGGGGTAAGGACGACCTGTGGATCCAGGATACTGCACAACTATGTTCCTCCCTATGATTCTACGGTGGTGATGAAATTGAGGGAGGCCGGTGCCATATTTGTCGGCAAGGCCAATATGGATGAATTCGCCATGGGCTCGTCAACGGAGACCTCTTACTTTGAAATTACTAAAAACCCCTGGGATCTCGAAAGGATACCGGGGGGCTCCAGCGGTGGTTCCGCTGCCGCCGTTGCCGCCGATGAATGTATCGCCTCACTCGGTTCCGATACAGGGGGGTCTATCAGGCAGCCTGCCGCCTTATGTGGTGTGGTCGGATTGAAGCCGACTTACGGGAGGGTCTCCCGTTTTGGTCTGATAGCCTTTGCCTCGTCCCTTGACCAGATCGGTCCTTTTACCAAGGATGTTGAAGACTGTGCCATATTGATGAATCTAATTGCCGGTCATGATCCGATGGATTCCACGTCCGTTCCCACTTCTGTTCCCGATTACAGGGAATATCTTTCAAGGGGGATAGCCGGCTGGACTGTCGGTATCCCCAAAGAATATTTCATTGAGGGGATTGACCCCGAGGTATCCGGTGCAATCGAGAAGGCAATAAAGGAAATAGAGGGGTTGGGGGCAAAGTGTATAGAAGTTTCCCTTCCACATACAGACTATTGCGTTGCCGCCTATTATATTGTTGCCCCCGCGGAGGCCAGTTCGAACCTTGCCCGCTATGACGGGGTGAGATATGGTTTGCGGTCCGAGTCCGGAGAGGGAGAAGACCTTCTGGAGATGTACAAAAGGACACGTTCCGAAGGCTTCGGCGCGGAGGTAAAAAGGAGAATAATGATCGGCACTTACGCCCTTTCTTCCGGCTATTATGACGCCTATTACAAGAAGGCGTCCCAGGTAAGGACGCTGATCAAGAGGGATTTTGAAGAGTCATTCAAAAAATGTGATGTTATCCTCACTCCCACGACTCCGACCCCGGCCTTTAAGATAGGCGAGAAGACGGATGATCCTCTCCAGATGTATCTTTCGGATATATTTACGCTATCGGCCAATCTGGCGGGCATACCCGGGATTTCCGTCCCCTGTGGTTATACAAAAGCCGGCCTTCCTATAGGGCTTCAGCTTCTGGCAGGGCATTTTGAAGAGGGAAAATTAATTCAGATAGCCTCCGCATACGAGAAACATTCAAAAACAGAAAAAAGGAGACCGGAGATATAAATGGAATATGAACCTGTTATAGGGCTTGAAGTTCATGCCCAGCTCCTCACGGAAACGAAGATATTCTGCAGCTGTTCCACCAAATTCGGGGCGGCTCCCAACAGCCATACCTGCCCGATATGTCTCGGTATGCCCGGCGTTCTGCCGGTAATGAACAGGAAGGTGGTGGAATATACGATAAAGATGGCCCTGGCGACCCACTGCCGTATCAACGGGGAAAACAGTTTCGCCAGAAAAAATTATTTTTATCCCGACCTTCCCAAGGGTTATCAGATATCCCAATACGCATACCCCCTTGCGGAAGATGGGTATGTAGATGTGGAGACAAACGGCGAAAAGAAAAGGATTGGCATCACCAGGATTCACATGGAAGAGGATGCAGGGAAACTTGTCCATGATGAAAACAGCCCTTCCAGTTATGTGAATCTTAACCGGGCGGGCGTTCCACTGATAGAGATCGTCAGTGAACCCGATATGAGAAACACAGAGGAGGCGGCGGATTATCTGCGAAGGCTTCATGAAATCCTGGTCTATCTTGAGATATGTGACGGCAATATGGAGGAAGGCAGTTTTCGTTGTGATGCCAATATTTCTTTAAGACCGAAGGGGGAGGACAAGTTCGGGACAAGGGCGGAGTTGAAAAACATGAATTCCTTCAGGAATGTCCAGCGTGCCCTTGAGTATGAGATCAAAAGACAGCAATACATCCTGGAGAGCGGCGGTGAAGTGGTACAGGAAACCAGGCTGTGGGACGATTCCCAGGGTGTCACCCATTCCATGAGGGGTAAGGAAGAGGCACACGATTATCGGTATTTCCCGGACCCGGATCTCATCCCCATAGTAATCAGCGGTGAGTGGATAGAGAAAGTAAGAGAAACCCTGCCGGAGCTTCCCCTGGCGAAGAGGGAACGATTTGTCAGGGAATATGACATTCCTCCTTATGATGCGGGCGTGTTGACTGCAAGCCGGAATCTTGCCGATTATTATGAAGAGACGGTCAGGCTTTGCGGGAGGCCGAAGATAGCCAGCAACTGGGTCATGGGCGATGTCCTGGGACACCTGAATGAGGAGAAACGGGAAATTAAAGACTGTACCGTCCGTCCGCCGGCGCTGGCAGAGATGATCAAGTTGATAGAGGACGGGACGATAAGCGGGAAGATTGCCAAGGAAGTATTTGAAGATATGTACAAAAGCGGCCGGTCCCCGAAGGAAATCATAGAAGAAAAGGGGTTGGTACAGATAACGGACGAAGATACGCTTCAAAAGGCCATTGAGGAAGTTCTTGAGGCCAGCCCCTCACAGGTGGAGCAGTATAAAGGCGGGAAGGACAAACTCTTCGGCTACTTTGTGGGCCAGGTTATGAAGGCAACCAGAGGGAAGGCCAATCCGAAACTCGTCAATGAACTCCTCAAAAAGATGCTTGCGGATTAAGGGTAAATGCCCAGACAGGGCTTACGTCAAAACGTAGTGTAGCCCTTCAGGGCTGCTGTATAAATGCAGGGCTTCAGCCCTGTGCTACAAAGGATAAACGCCAAACCGGCAGGACTGAAGTCCTGCACTACGACCCTGCGCTACAGGGAGTACTAATGATCAAGACCATATACTGGACAGACAATGCCGTTGTCATGATCGACCAGAAAGCCCTGCCTCATGATGAGAAATATCTCACCTGCCGGAGCTATATCGAGGTTATTGCCGCTATAAATGATATGACCATACGGGGCGCCCCTGCCATCGGTGTCGCCACGGCGATGGGGATCGCCCTCGGTATGCAGAATCTACCCGTGTCATCTGAAGAGGACCTGAAAACATCATTTTACAGGATATGTGATGAATTTTCCCGGACACGTCCTACCGCGGTAAACCTCTTCTGGGCAATAGAAAGAATGAAGAGGTGTTTTGAGGAGAAGAGGGGCGCCGGTATTGACATCGCAAAAACGGCATTGGTGACAGAAGCGATAAAGATATGTGAAGAGGATATAACGGCAAACAGACAAATAGGGACGCATGGCAGGAAACTGATCAAAAATGGGGACAATATCCTCACCCATTGTAATGCCGGTGCTCTGGCGACGGCCGGCTACGGTACCGCGTTGGGGGTGATCAGGGCTGCCTGTGAGGAAGGAAAAGAGATTCACGTTTTTGTGGATGAAACGAGACCGGTTCTTCAGGGGGCGAGACTGACCGCCTGGGAGCTGATGCGGGACAATATTCCGGCCACTTTGATAACCGACAATATGGCCGGTTTTCTTATGAAACAAGGGAAGATAGACCTGGTTATTGTGGGAGCCGACCGTATTGCCGCCAATGGCGATGTTGCCAACAAGATCGGAACCTACTCGCTTGCCGTTCTGGCTCACGAGCACAATATCCCTTTCTATGTGGTGGCCCCTATGTCCACCATCGACGTTGATATAAAAGATGGTGAGGAAATTCCCATTGAAGAGAGGAACGAAGAAGAGGTTCTCTATATTTGTGGTGCAAGAACTGCCCCAGAGGGAATAAATGCCTGCAATCCCGCCTTCGATGTAACCCCCAACCGCTTTATTGCCGCCATCATTACCGAGGCGGGAATCGCTGCCGGTCCTTATGAAGAAACGATAAAAAAACTTTTTGCCAAATCGAATTGAAGTGGTATAATA
>JADFWA010000034.1 GCA_015222855.1 Pseudomonadota bacterium
TCAAAATACTCAATGTATTCCTGCGGTTAAAATTTTCGCCTTCCTTGAACTCGAACGAAATTGAGTATTTTTCAAAGGTCTCAAAGGCTAAAGGCTTTTTCTGTTTCCTTTCGCCTTTTGCCTTTTGCCTCAAAGTGAAGGTTAAAGGGCGGGTTTCATGCGTTTCCCCAACCCCTTAACCCTCTTTAGTTTTCACAACCTCACATTCAGCCTTCGATTATCGCCTTTACATAATCCGGATAGTCCGGTGGCTCCGGCATAAATATAAGCTCGGCATCAACAAATTCCCTGAGCACAAACAATTCCTTGTATGTCGGATGACGTGTCTCCCCTACAACTTTGGACACGTTCAGATCAAAGCTGCACTCTTCTTTAATCTTATCCACACTTACACCGGGATGGTATGATTCGAGATACATGATGCCATCATCATCAAATCTGTAAATGCCCATATTGGTAATAACAGATTCAGGACCGCTAGCGGCAAATGGAGTGTTTGCCCAGACTTCTTTCTTCGGTTTCCACTCACCTGTATTCCAATCGGTGCACCACCATCCAGGCGTTGTCGTATAGTCATTCCTCTCAAGAAACCTTCTCTTTTCCTGAAGGATGATATATGTCGTCCTCTTTGACATGCTTCCTATATCGGAATTGCCCCCACTTCCTGTGAATCGATGTGTCGGGGAATAGTAGTCCCCAACAGAAGTAACATTGACACCACCATATTTATCGATAGCTGCCCCCCCTAAAAATCCGAGGGTCACAAAACCCTGCTGGAGATAATAGCCAAAGGTGTCAACCAGTCCTCCCAGGGCGGAGGCCATATAACAGGCCCTCTGGTCACACACAGACATCGGGACATGCATGGTCTTGCCATCGCAGATACCGGCTTCATAAATCAGAAGCGCGTGAGGAGCAACGGTCATATTGGCCGTCATGATACCTACCATGGGCAGTCCCGTGCCGGCAAAGACAATATCATCATCCCTCACCTCATGTGCACAGGCGATTCCCATCAGCTCAGGTAGACTGTATTCTCCGGACTTGGCCGGCTCATCAGGAATCTTATCTATTAATTCCATAAGTTCTTCTGGCGATTTTTTCATCTTTGTTCCCCCTTTCTATATGATTATGATTAATAGCCACTTCTTGACACGGATATCGGCACTGTCATCCTGGGCGCCGGTTTCTTACCCCTTATCATGTTGACACTATAACCGGTGATGCTATCTGTCTTAAGGTTTAACAGTGTTTCAGCGCCCACTTTAATCATGAATTCTTTCCAGTTTGCCGGTCCGTAGACCCACTCATCTAACCATTTTTTCAGATCCTCTTCATCTCTCTGGACTTTATCCATTCCACGCAGGAACGGCGCATCATAATCATAGTAGAAAGGCACAGCGCTTGGATAGGCCCCATAAGGCACTTCCACTATCGCGTCAACGGTAAAATAAGGTATCTGATTACCGTCGGGACTCTTCCTCAAATCTGCTTCGGGAACGATCTCTTCGCAGGTAAGCACAACCTTGTCACATGCATACACCAATTCCCTGTCGAGGGTGCTGACGCCCCGCCATCTCGCCGTTCCCTTTTCACCGGCCTGGGCTACATGGATTACAGCAAGTTCCGGTCTCGCAGCGGGCAGCAGGTTCACCATCCCGTCTCCAAAAAACGGGTCTTCCATGGGTATAAACTTTTTCTTTGCTATTCTCGGGTTACTGCCGTCTCTGAGACCTGCCCTTCCAAGGGCATCATACTTGGGATCGTAGAGATCGGATCCTAATGGCGCATAATAGGGAATAAAGGGCGCTCCGATAGCGCCGGCCAGAAATCTCATGGCCATGGCGCCGTGCGAGTAATCTTCAAGGATGAGTTTGCCGTTTTTGTACTGTCTTTCAAGATTAATATCGATCTTTCCTGCCATCTCACCCCAGCCCATCCAGTCAGTCTCATATATACTCATTGCATTCACGGCATTTAACATCCATGTGCATGCACTGCCATGCCTGTCCAGAGTATGTATGTTCTTGATACCCTGCCTCATCACTTCCCAGGTGAATGCTACCGGATTTCTGTTTAAAGCGGTAAATCCTCCCCAGGCAACTACAATACCATCATGCATGTACTTCTTTACCGCTTCCTCAAGCGACATTATCTCCGCTTTTTTAGTCTTTCCACGAATTCTTGGCATTGCTACCTCCTTTTAGTTAAAAACAATTCCCCTTGTACTTAACATGCCCCGGATATAAATGGAGCGCCTCTCACGCAGAATATCCCCGATTCACCTCCTTCCATTAAATGGAAATTTCCCAGAACATTAATGTTGACAGACTCGTAAAAAGTCGGATTTTTTACCGCTTTGTCATTCCCGATCCCCGATCGGAGCCGAGGACAGGCTTAATCGGGAATCTATAACTACATGTAATTACTGGATTCCCGCTTTCGCGGGAATGACACATTGGCAAGTTTTTGACTTTTTACGAACCCATCAATGCTGTCACTACAAATAAAAGCAGAACAATAAAAGAAATGCCTTACTACCGTTACAACACTCTTCGCTATATAAAAGATACTATGTCAAGTCAAGCGGAAAATTGGTAAACCCTTCCCGCCGGTATTAAGAAACCCCAAAATAGACATTGACCCTTCCAACACAGTAGGACAGGCGTCCCGCCTGTCCATAATGGTGAATCGCTTAGACAGCCGA
>JADFWA010000416.1 GCA_015222855.1 Pseudomonadota bacterium
AGCTATAAGCTCGGACCTTTCAAGCTTCAAAAAACCATTGAGTACCCGAATAAACCATTATTTGCGATTCTCGATGTGACGGCAGAACAATTCCCCGGAAAAGACGTCTATCATTATCTGGGGAGACGAATGAAATATCACGAACTGAAACGCCAGTCGGATGCCCTGGCAAATGCCCTGGCGAATCTTGGGGTCAAAAAAGGAGACAGGGTCATCGTTTTTCTCCCAACGTGTCCTCAGTTCATTATCAGCGATTTTGCCATTCTTAAGGCCGGGGCCGTGCTTGTCCCATGTAGCCCGATACTGAAGGCACCGGAATTAAAACACCAGGCACAAGAATCCGGGACTGAAACAATCATTTGTCTAAATACCCATCTAAAACTGATAAACTCAATCAAAGCGGAAACCAGGATAAAAAATATAATTATCACATCGCTTGAAGACTTCTCACCGTCCGAATCTCAAGAAATAAAGGATACAACAGGCACCTACCAATTGAGAAAACTGATCTTAGACCATGAACCTGAAGCGCCGAACGTAGAAATTAATCCAACCGAGGATCTTGCCATTCTTGCTTTTACCGGCGGATCAACCGGTGTGCCCAAAGGGGTCATGCTCACGCATTTTCAAAGGTTTACTAATATCCTTCAGGGGCTTCCCTGGATGATGTCTCCCATTCCCACTTACAGGGGGAGCGCCTCTTCCATGTTGGCAATTCCCATCTTTCATGCAATGGGACATTACCTGATGCAGTCAAGCATTTATTGGGGGCTCAGGATATTCCTGATTCCGGATCCGAGGGATACCGAATCGATTGTTGGTGTGATGAATGAATATCGTCCATTTTTGCTATTCATGGTGCCCACTCAACTATTAAAGCTGGCACAACCGGAAATTAAAATACGGCGAATGCCGGTAATGGTGATGTCAGGTGCTGCCCCGCTACCGGCAGAGGTGGCTCGAAAACTGGAAGAGAAAACAAAGATGCCCATTTCAGAAGGCTATGGCCTGACTGAAACCGGCCCAACTACCCATATTAATATTTCTGTGTTTTCGAAAGTCACCCGCTTTGCAAGCTCAACCAGGCCTGGTGTTGGATTGCCCGTACCCGATACGGAGGTGAAACTCGTGGATCCTGTTACGGGAGAAGAGGTTCCTTTTGGTGAGGTGGGCGAGATTTGGGTTAAGGGCCCTCAATTGATGAAAGGTTACTGGCCCGATGCGGGCTCAGGACTCGAAGACGGAGGGTGGTTGAAAACCGGAGACCTGGGTAAGATGGACGATGATGGTTATTTCCATGTAGTGGATCGAATCAAGGATATGATCAATGTATCTGGTATGAAGGTCTATTCAATAGAAGTGGATGAGGTTTTATTCAGGCATCCGGAGGTAGAGGGGGCCGTGACCATCGGCATTCCTGATCCGGAAAGACCCGGCAGCGAACGGATAAAAGCCTTCATCCGGTTGCGGGAAAATTCCAAGGGAAAGGTGAGTGAGCAAGGGATCATTGACTATTGTAAGGAAAGCCTGGCCCCTTATGCTGTGCCCAAAAGCATCGAATTCAGAGATGACTTACCTCTAACAGTGACAGAGAAGATATTTAAGCGGGCTTTGAGGGAAGAAGAGATAAAAAAGATGAAAGAACGGGACGAGATTTGATTGACCCTACCCTCCTGCGACCGGTGGGAAAAGGGCGACCTCATCGCCCTCCTTCAATTCAGTATCCAACCCCTTTGGCAGGTGGACGATATGCCGGCCGTTCAACAAAACACGAATATCACCTCTAACTCTCTTAGTTCTTGAGTCATAAATCAAATCTGTAAACTCCTCCCCGAACCTATCGGACAAATCATCAAACAAGCCTATTAGGGTGTCATCTGCCATCTCAATTTCTGAGATGCCCAAATTGCGAATTACTTTCTTAAAGTTAAAATACCCTTTTACCCTGATCTTCATTCTCGGTGTCGATCTCTTTTAATTTTTACCGGAGATTACCATTCCAGAAACAAAGGCATTTTGCCAAGTTGCAATCATGTCATTG
>JADFWA010000035.1 GCA_015222855.1 Pseudomonadota bacterium
CAAATAACATCCCGGGCGTACCGTCGGTAGGACTTAAGACAGCAGCCAGATTGTTACTGGAATTCAATGACCTGGACAATATCCTGGCCGTTGCAGATATGATGAAGGGGAAAACTGGTGAGATGTTACGCAGTCATGCCGAGGATGCGCGCATGTCACAAGCGCTCGTGCGGCTTTGCAGTGACATGGAGCTGGGTTTGAATCTTAAGTCATTCCGATACACTCATTAATTGGAAAATGGGGGCAATAATTCCTTAGCTTTCCTTTTTAAAATTTACTCCCTGATAAGAGTCTCTCCTTTCCAGTTCTTTGTCGATGGAATTGAGGACGTCCATCTTGTTGATCCCCCACTGCGGGGCCAGGTATATATCCCTGTAGCCGTCGGCCGTGAGCCTTTGAATTACCATCTCCGGCGGCAGTATTTCAAGAATGTCGCAAACGGTACTTACATATTCTTCCTTTTCCATCATCCTGATTTCACCCTTTTCATAGAGATCGCCGATAACCGTTCCCTTCAGGGCCAGAAGGAGATGTATCTTTATTCCGTTGATCGGGAGCCCGGCCACGACCCTTGCCGTTTCGAGAATATCTTTGCGGGTTTCTCCCGGAAGACCCACAATGATGTGGGTGCAAATGTTGATATTTCTTCCGGCAGTCCTGCGGACGGCATCCAGAAATGTCTCAAAGCCGTGTCCGCGGTTGATACTCTTCAGGGTTTTTTCATGAATTGATTGAAGCCCGTATTCCACCCAGACATGGTAGTCTTTTGCATATTCTTCAAACAGATCGATTACCTTATCGGGCACACAGTCGGGTCTCGTTCCGACGGAAAGACCTGCAACATCATCCTGCGCGAGGGCCTCGTCGTAGAGGGACTTGAGTTTTTCGTAAGGGCCATAGGTATTGGTGAAAGTCTGAAAATAGGCGATGAATTTTGCGGCTTTTCTGTGTTTTATATAGTATTTCTTACCACGCTCGATCTGCTCGCTTACGGAGGGAAGGGGGCCTTGTTGCCTCAGGCGTGACCCCCTGTCGTTACAGTATGCGCATCCGCCGGTTGAGAGCGTTCCGTCACGGTTGGGGCAGGTAAAGCCCGCATCAATTTGCAGTTTGTAGACCTTGCACCCAAATTTGTTGATCAGGAAGCTCTTAAAATCGTAATGTCTTTTGGAATTGTTCCAGAAATCGGGTTTTGGCATATTGATCTGTTTTTTGGTAACTATTCAGCCACAAAGTCACCAAGGCACAAAGTGTAGAAATTAATTATATTTCCCTTATAATATGATTTTAGTGACTTCGTGTCTTGGTGGCTGAGTAGTTCAATTTTTTATTGTACTTTCTTGTTTAATGCTACTATATTGTCACAATTGGTGCAAGCCTTTCAGTTTGGAGCGTAGTATGGGTTCTCAGAAACAATACGATGTTATCGTTGTCGGGGGAGGTCACGCGGGGTGTGAAGCGGCCCTGGCAGCGGCCAGAATGGGGTGTGAAACCGTTCTCTTCAATATCAATCTGGATTCCATCGCCCTGATGTCCTGTAATCCGGCCATCGGAGGCCTCGCCAAGGGTCAGTTGGTGAAGGAGATCGATGCCCTCGGCGGGGAGATGGGAAAGATCGCCGACAGGACGGCCGTCCATTTTCGCCTGCTCAATTCCTCCAAGGGCCCGGCCGTTCAATCCTCCCGCGTACAGTGTGATAAGCAGTTGTACAGGCTGGCAATGAAGACCGTGGTCGAAAGGGAAAAGAGACTGCATGTAAAACAGGCCCTTGTTGAGCGACTGGTGGTTGAAGGGGGTAAGGTTGTCGGGGTTACGGACAGCACCGGATTTTTCTATGGCGGCAAGACCGTTATCATCACGACGGGAACCTTCCTGAATGGGCTGGTGCATGTCGGCACTTCCCGTCAATCCGCGGGGCGCGCGGGTGAGATAGCATCAATTCACCTTGCGGACTCCCTCAAGGAACTGGGCTTTGAAATAGGGCGCATGAAAACAGGAACTCCGCCCAGGCTGCGTGCCTCCACCATCGATTTTTCGATACTCGAAAGACAGGACAGTGATCCCGAGCCAGAGCCCTTCTCTTTCACCACCGAGAAGCTGCGTGAGGAGAGGCTCCCATCATATTTTTCCCACACAACACCCGAAACACACAGGCTGATAGGAGACAATATAGAAAAATCCCCCCTTTATTCGGGCGTCATAAAGGGGATAAGCGCCCGTTACTGTCCATCCCTTGAGGATAAGGTGGTGCGCTTTGCGGAGAAAAAGAGCCATCCGGTTGTTCTTGAGTTTGAGGGTCTTGAAACGGAAGAGATTTATTCAAAAGGTCTGGGAAACAGCCTTCCCCTCGAACTACAGGAGAAGATAGTCCATAGCGTTCCGGGTCTTGAGGAAGCGGAGATAATGCGCTGCGCTTATGCCATAGAGTATGACTTCGTGCAGCCGACACAGCTCAAACAGACGCTTGAAACAAAGCCTGTCAAGGGTTTGTACCTTGCCGGGCAGATAAACGGGACTTCCGGTTATGAAGAGGCTGCTGGCCAGGGGCTGTGGGCAGGGATCAACGCCGCCCTGTCCGTACAGGGTAAGGATCCTTTTATCCTGGATCGTTCCGAGGCCTACATGGGGGTGCTCATTGATGATCTGGTTACGAGCGGGGTTGATGAACCTTACAGGATGTTTACATCAAGGGCGGAATACCGGCTCATCCTGAGGGAGGACAATGCCACAATCCGGTTGATGGGGAAGGGGTATGAGCTCGGGCTGATCTCGGCGGATGACTACAACAACCTGAAAGAAAAGGTTCGCCGGATAAAGGCGGGGATCGAGAATCTGTCATCAAGCAAACTCTACCCCGGTGCGGATGTAAACCTGGTTCTTTCACAGGTGGGAACCGTCCCGATCAAAAAGCCGACGACACTCTACCAGTTACTCAAGAGACCTGAGCTTTGCTATGACGATCTGAAACCCTTTGAGGGATGGAAGGAAGTTCCCGACAGAATGGTAAAAAAGCAGATAGAGATCGAGGCGAAGTATGAAGGATACATCAAACGGCAGATTGAATCCGTAAGAAAGTTCAAGGATATGGAGAAGAGGGAGATACCGAAGGGGTTGAATTACTTTGCCATACCGGGTCTTTCCAATGAGCTGCGGAAGAAACTGTCCGTGATAGAGCCCGCTTCCGTTGGGCAGGCAAAGAGGATACCGGGGATGACCCAGGCAGCCGTTACCGCAGTGCTTATCCATATAAAAAAGGAAGAATTACAGAGAGAAAAACGAAAAACAGAATATCGGTCATAGATGACATCCTTATAGTTCCCTCTCCCTCGGAGGGTTAGGGTGAGGGGGAAATTATTATGCCTCCATGGCCTCGGTATATTCAGCAATATTATCACAGTGATCCGATATCCTCTCAAGATTCAATAATATTTCAAGGAAAATCGGACCGGCCGCGACCTGACATATCCCCTTGAAAAATCTTTCCTGGTGTCTTTCAGTAACTTCTTTTATCTTAAGGTCAATTTCTTCCTCCCGCTCCATGATTGCCTTTATTTTTTTCTTATCCTTTTTCTCAACGAGCGAGACAGCATCCTCGAGATTTTCGGCCACCAGCTTTTCAATTTCTGCCAGTTCATTATTTGCTATCACAGAAAATTCTGTTTTCATTCGATGCTTGTTTTCGGCCAGGTCGACGAGATTCTCACTGTGATCGGCAATTCTTTCGATATCGCTGACCATTGCCGTGAAGGCGAAAAATTTGTTTGATAATTCCGGCGAAAGGTGACCGCCGGGAATTTTGCGCAGATATCCTGATATCTCGTCCTGCAAATTATCAACTATCAATTCAAGGTAGAGAATATCCCTTCTCTTTCCCTGGTTAAAGTCTGACATCAAATTCAGGCTTCCGGAAAACATCTTTTGAGCGAGAACGATCTGTCTCTGCAGTTCTTTTTTTACACATCCCAGGGCGTCTTCAGCTTTTCCTAAATGTTTTTCATCAAGAAATACAGGCCAGATCGGCAGGGTTTCTTCCTTGCCGGGCAGGATTCTTTCAATCAAACGTGAAAATGGCTTGAGCAGGAAGATAAAAATGGCCACAATCAAAAGATTGAACATAATATGACCGAGGGCAATCTGCTGGGCAACGCTTGAAGAGAGGATTTCCAGTATCCGAATAAAAATGGGTAGAATGACCAGGCATATTGCCGCTCCAAAGAATTTGAAAAGTAGATGTGAAAGAGCGCTCCTCTTTCCGCTTCTGTTAGCGACAAGGCCTGCCAGCATGGCCGTAACCGCCGTGCCGATATTCGCCCCGAAGACAATGGGGAGGGAAATGTCAATGGTTATTAACCCCTGCTGGGCCAGAATAACGAGGATACTGATCGGTATGGCCGAGGCCTGGACAACTGCCGTAAGGAGCATACCAACGACAACACCCAACAGCGGATTTTTCGTTTCCTGGAAGAAATTGATAAAGATCGGATTGTTCTTTAAAGGAGCGGTTGCATGGGCCGCCACGCTCAAACCAAAAAATATCAGGCCGAAATAGAACATCGCTTCGCCGATCGATTTCCACTTTCCTTTTCCTGAAAACCAGAGAATTCCGCTGAGGACTATAATAACGGGTGAAATGTCGGTGAACTTCCAGACCACAAGTTGGACGGTTAAGGTCGTTCCGATATCGGCGCCCAGGATTATACCCAGGGAGTGGAAGAAGCTGATCAAGCCGGCGCTGACCATCCCGACAACCAGAACAGAGGTTGCCGAACTGCTTTGAAAAAGAATGGTCGAGACAATGCCAGTAATTACGCCGTAGATCGGTTTCTCGATTGTATACTTGAAATATTCGCGGATTCGAATACTATTGAAAAGTTTCTGTACCTCGGTGTTCAGCTTGGTTACCCCGAACAGAAACAGGACCAGACCGGTTGCAAAAAGTAATACTTCATTGATCATGTTATACCCGTTTTTTCATTGACCGGGGGCGCATCCCGCAAGCCCCGTCTTGTGGGCGGGGAGCTTCATATCTACCCCCCCCGTATAATACTATGCCAAGGGATTATTAATAATGGGAAGTGAGTAAATCTACCAGAAAATTCATCTTATATCAACTTATCAGGGCATATCGGCCTGATAAGTAATGGTTAGCGCCAGACACAATGGAGGAAGATATGTGAGGCTATCAGACAAATAGTGGAGAGAACCTTAAAAAACAGTGGAAAATACCAGCAGTACAGGTTCGTTATCACAAAGATGGCACATTTTTCATGCCAGTCGATAAGTTTCCTGCCGCATTCTGCCTAAAATTTCGGGGACGCCATACTTGTTTCTCGACAGTTCCTAAAGATAGTATTTTAAAAGGGTCTACTGAAAGATAGTAGCTTATTTAAACATCTCTTTAATATAAAAGAAAAGAATGGTTCCGGAAAAAGCCAGTTTTAATCCAATGCCCGCCATGATTCCGACGAAGACGCCGAAGCCGGCTCGCAACGCCTTTGCTCCTTCTTTTCTGGCTAATAGTTCTCCTACGAATGCCCCCAAAAATGCACCCATGATCATTCCCCAGGGCGGGAATATGAAAACCC
>JADFWA010000417.1 GCA_015222855.1 Pseudomonadota bacterium
CAGGACATCGACCTTACGATGATAGGGGGTTCGGCGCTTACCGATAATATCGAGGTGCCGAAAGGCCGCAGCGAAGAAGAAATGCAACGGGAAATCCCGGTCACCTATGTCCCCGCGCGAAACACCATCTTTCTCTCCTACGCCATGGCCTGGGCAGAGGTGCTGGGGGCATCAGATATCTTTATAGGGGTGAATGCCGTCGATTACAGCGGATATCCGGATTGCCGCCCCGAATACATTGAGGCGTTTGAACGCATGGCGAACCTCGCCACCAAAACAGCCGTCGAAGGCAAAACCAGACTGAAAATCAAAACCCCTCTCATCAATATGACCAAAGCCCGGATTATAAAAAAAGGCATCGAACTGGGCGTTGATTACAGCATGACCCATAGCTGCTACGACCCTTCACCGGAAGGCAAAGCCTGTGGACAGTGTGACAGTTGCCTCCTGAGAAAGAAAGGCTTCGAGGAGGCCGGTGTCCCTGACCCAACGGAGTATGTTTGTTAGTGTGTCTCCATGGGATATTTAAATAACTTGAAGTAATCAGGAACGGGTTCGCATTTATAAACATCAACTTTCCAAATTTGATGCATTCATAAAAAGTCTGTCATTCCCGCCTGCGCGGGAATGACAAAACGATAGAAATTCGACTTTTTACGAAACCATCAAATTTAGCAAAGAAAAAATGATATCATACGGTTATTTCATGGAGAGGATTGCATTGTAATGAAGAAGAATACGAAGAGATGCTGAAATGGGTAGGTGGCGAATTTGACCCCGAAGACTTTGATATAAAAGCGGTACATTTTGACGACCACGATGAGCGTTGGAAAATTGCATTTCGGTAGTCTCTACAAAAGAAAAACCGTGCCAGCACTCATTTATAATCGACAACATGAACTTACAGATAATGTGGTTCGGTGATTTGAAGTTTGAAGGCAGGGCTAAAGCCCTGCGCTACGTCTTCCATGAATACACAGCAAAGCGGTGGAAGCAGATGTAGCAATGACTTGGCAGGTATTCTTTAAAAGTCCCCTTATATGAATTGAGAGGTGTTATGGAAGTTATACCGGTAGAACTGGTTGAAAAGACCTGGGAGGAAGTCTCTGCCTTTTCGCCGGATCGTGCAAACAAAGAGATGATGAAATTGAGCAAAAGGCAGCCGAATCTCCTGGAATTCATAATGGGAATTACACAGGATATGAATCAGGATGTACAGGAACTTGCTATTTACATGTTTTTTGTAGTGTGTAGAATATTTGAAAAAGGCTCCACGAAGAAGATCAAGAAAATCTCCCTTAAGGAGATTATTAAGTGTCATGAATCCAACATTGAGTTTATGGAAAGTCTGGAAGGAACTCATGAAAAGATTCTGGAAAGAATAGCCAGCATCCAGCTTTCGGACCAACCTTATATTATGATGTATGTGGTGACCACCCTTATGGAAACGCCTGACGAGGACGATCCTGTCGATCTTACCGAGGAAGATATAGGCTATCTGTTTCTTATACTAAAGACCGTTATGGACCTGCTTGATCGGGCCGCATGACAGACATATTCCTTACAGGGAAGCCCACCCTGTGGGGGGCTTCCCTTTTTTCGAATACATCAACCAGTCATTCGTCAAAAAGGAAATAATTTCCCTGGGATTTCGGTCCATCGTGGCGGGCACACTTGCCACATGCATGACGGGCGCAGTTGTTGGAATCCTTTCATAGAATAGCGTTCGATTTTACGGGACTGTTCATTGTAACAATGACGAAGAAAATGATGATTTATATTTTACTGGTAATCATTTTACTTGCCGCTTTTCTGGGTTATTCCCTCCTGAAGGTAAGGCTTGCACCCACTGTCTCTGTTTCCGGGCCGGATTTAAATCTTAGCAGAGATACCGTCCGTCAGTTGTATGAGCATGTGAAACATTTGAGTGTACATATCGGTTCACGGAGTATCCATGAGTATGACAAAATAGAAGAAACAAAAAACTACATCGTATCCTGTCTCGAAGAACTGGGTTATGCCCCCATTCTTCAGGACTATAAATACGAAGGCAAGGTGTACAGCAATGTTATTGTCTCGATAAAAGGGGAAAAACATCCCGGTGAAACGATTGTCTTTGGCGCTCATTATGACACGGTTTATGGTACACCCGGCGCCGATGATAATGCCAGCGCCGTTGCCGTCCTGCTTGAAATCTGCCGGGCCTTGAAGGATTTTTCACCCGGGAAGACGTTGAAACTGATCTTTTTTACTCTTGAGGAACCCCCGGTATTCAGATCGAAATCTATGGGAAGCTATGTTTATGCCAGCGAGGCGAAGAGAAAGGGAGAAGATATTCGCGCCATGGTCTGTCTTGAAATGGTGGGATATTATAATGATAAGAAAGGCGGCCAGGCCTTTCCTCTACCCTTTATGAACCTGGTGTATCCATCCACACCCAATTTCATAGCCGTTGTGGGTAATTTGAAATCAAAAAGCCTGGTGAAAAAGGTAAAAGATGCTTTAAGCAAAGGCTCCGATATCCCCGTTGAGACATTATCAACGGTCAGTCTTGTTCCCGGCATAGACTTTTCCGACCACCGCTCATTCTGGAAGATGGGGTATCCCGCCGTCATGGTTACGGATACCGCCTTTTATCGAAATCCGAATTATCACAGTCCGGCGGATACTATCGACACTTTAAATTTTGATAAGATGTCGAGCCTTCTTACGGGATTGGTACAGGTTGCTAAAGACTTGACGGACTAATCATGAATGGGGTTGCATTTATCTTGAGGAGCCGGGGTAAATTTGCTAAGAG
>JADFWA010000418.1 GCA_015222855.1 Pseudomonadota bacterium
ATTACGGGTGGAAGTCCAAGCTGTTCAGTAGTCAGAATCTTACTGGGGATCTCTCTGAAAACCGCTGCCACACCATTTTGTTGCTGGAAGAAATTTGCCCTGTAGCGGGCAACTCCGGGGAGTTCGTACGCGAAGTCTATGTCACCCGTTTCTTCGAACAACTTGATTTTTTGTTCAGGCGCTATTTCGTAGAGCATACTTTTCAGTTTGTCATTCTCCAGGACATCGTATTTGACACGCTCCATCTCACCGCTTATCCTGATCACAGGTTGCTGCCCTGAGACGAGGTGGAGGTCTGATGCGCCCTGTTCATTCATCAGTCTGAAAAAAGCGTCTATTTGTGCCATATCTTGCCCCCTTGATTCTAAATTTAAATTTCCATTGTATTATAAAATTCTTGACACAAATGCAACAAGCAAATAAAATGCTTCCGGTAATCGGTTGAAAGGTTGGGGATGTAGCTCAGTTGGGAGAGCGCGGCGTTCGCAATGCCGAGGTCAGGGGTTCGACCCCCCTCATCTCCACCAAAACTTGCTTAAAGCAATTTCTCTTCATCATTTTTTGCCCTGTCTTCAACATCCTGTAATTTTACCTCTGTATGTGGTATTGAAATCAAAGAAAAAATCCCGGTGGTATAAATGCTAAATATTGTAGTTCCCGGCATGGGAAACCTGGAAGTCAAACAACTGGTTCTGGATCTGAACGGTACTATCTCTTTGGATGGAGAGATGATAGAAGGTGTGGCGGAAAGGCTCGACCGGTTGAGCCGATTGGTGGATATTTTTGTTGTTACCTCTGATACCAGGGGTAATGCGGAAAGGGTAACAAGAGGTTTAAGAGTCAGACTGCATAAGATAAAAGAGGGCGCTGAAGACGTTCAGAAACTCGAACTTGTCAGGGGGACAGGAGAGGGGGAAACCGTATCAATTGGAAACGGTTCCAATGATGTGCTCATGTTGAAAGAATCCCTGATCGGGATCTGCGTATTGGGAGGGGAAGGGTCATCCGTGGGCGCTGTGATGGCCGCTGATATAATCGTTTCTGATATAAACGCAGCCCTCGATCTTCTTCTGAAACCGGACAGGCTGGTGGCGACGCTCAGGGAATAACGCAATGTAGGCGAAAAGGCGATTTAAACTTGACATGTTATTTAAACTAATATAAATAGCGTTCTCTTTAAGGGTTAACCGTTTGGAAAAGCATAGATTATGCGAAGAAGGAGGAATCTTTGGCTACACACAAATCTGCAGAGAAAAGAAACAGACAGAATGAAAAACGAAAGATGAGGAATATGTCGATAAAGACCCATGTAAAGACAAGGGTCAAAGCGGTTCTCAAGTCTGTCGAAGATAAGGATACGGAGGGGGCCAGGGGTGCCCTTGCCAGTGTCATACCGGTTATAGATAAAGCTGCCTCCAAGGGCATTTTTCACAAAAACACCGCATCGCGAAAAATTTCAAGGCTGACCAGAAAAGTTAATTCCCTGTAACTACCCAGCCACAAAGTCACCAAGGCACAAAGAGTAGAAAATCAAGTGCCTCTGGTTATCATAATGTGATTTTAGTGGCTTCGTGCCTTGGTGGCTGAATAGGTACAATTCCCTTCTTTCCTCAGAATCCTGACGTAATGTATCGATATGTCTTCTCAGCCATGTCATCGGCGAGCTGTTTGAGGGCATTTTTTCTGTTGGTTTCGGTTGTGTTCGGATTGCTTTCATCCACCATGTAATCCTCTTTCCCCGAAAGATTTTCATTGGCCCAGATGATATCTTTGGTTTCCCTCACCTCGAATACAACTTCCATGGTTACGATTACACGGTTTTCCTTGGCCAATTTTGTTTCACTGTAAGAGAGATGGGGGGTGGCAATGCTGTTTATGCTCCCCTTGAATACGGTATCCGCCAGGTCTTTTCTGTTAACCAGCTTGAATCTGCTTCCCTTGCTAAACTGACCAATGAATGAATTCCTGAAATAATTTTCGATGTTTGCCTCACTGGTCTTGTTGGAAAAATTATCAACGAAGACCGTCTGAAGACCTTTGTCTATGTGTTCTCCCGCGGGAGAGAAGTGGCTACCGCAGCCGGAGGCAAGAAAAGATAAAAGTACGAGAACTGTCAGAAAAATTATTTTCAGTATTCGCCAAATCATAGGTTAACTCCTAAGCCGGACAAGCCGGAACCAAGAAATGGTTCAAGGTTCACGGTTCAAGGTTGATCGTTTTCTAACCACTGAACCGTGAACCTGAGTAGTTACGATTTTTTC
>JADFWA010000419.1 GCA_015222855.1 Pseudomonadota bacterium
ACATTGCCGATTTGATCGACAACCTGAAAGAAGAAGAAAAGATCCTTCTCTTTGCCCTGCTGGATGTCGAAAAGGCCTCCGACGTTATCCTGGAGTTGAGCGAGGTATCGAGAGAGCAGATACTTGAAGAGATTTCCGACAAAAAGCTGACTGAGATCGTCGATGAAATGGAGTCGGATGATGCCGCCGATATCATCGCCGACCTCCCCGAAGCCCTGGCCAAAACCATTCTTGAGGGAATCGAACCCGAAGACTCAGAGGAAGTCAAACAGCTCCTGAAATATAAAGAGGACAGCGCCGGCGGCATTATGCAGTCGGAGCTGGTCTGCGTACAGAAAGGCGCTATCATACGGGACGCGGTACAGGCTGTCATCAGGGAATCGGAATTGGAAGAAATAGAAAATATCTATAATGTATTCGTTGTGGATGAAGGAAACAGGCTGATCGGAACCATACCTCTGCAAAGGCTTATCACGGCGAAACCGAACACTCCTGTAAGTAAATGCGTGGACGAAGATATACCGAGTGTCAACGTTGATGTCGACCAGGAAGAGGTCGCCAGGATGTTTGAAAAATATAATCTTGTTTCTCTCCCCGTTGTTGACGATGAAGGCAGACTGTTGGGAAGGATTACCGTAGACGACGCCGTTGACGTTATCGAGGAAGAAACATCAGAAGATCTTTACAGAATAGCCGGTCTTAACGAAGACGACAGTATCTTTAACAATCCATTGCAATCGGTAAGGAAAAGACTTCCCTGGCTCTATTTCAACCTCTTAACAGCCTTTGCCTCCGTATTTGTAATCGGCTTTTTTGAAGATACCATCAGAATGATGGTTGTTCTCGCCGTTTTTATGCCGGTGGTGGCAGGACTCGGAGGGAATGCGGGAAGCCAGACACTTACTCTTATCGTAAGGGGACTGGCCCTTGGAGAATTAACATTTAAAAACTCGAAAAAAGCCCTATACAAGGAAACCCTCGTGGGTGTCACAAACGGCCTGTGCGTCGGCATGGTCATCGGCATCATCGCCTATCTCTGGAAGGGTATACCCATACTGGGAGTTGTCCTGTGCATGGCGATGGTGCTCAATGTTTTCGTGGGCACATTGCTGGGAACATTGATACCTTTGGGCTTGAAGTGGCTAAGATTGGACCCGGCCCTTGGCTCTCACATCTTTGTCACCGCCTTCACTGATGCCTTTGGGTTCCTGTCCTTCCTTGGTCTGGCCACCGTGTTTCTGAGATTGTTAACATGACCAAAAGATCGACATACAAGACCTCTGCAATCGTCCTTCATTCTCTGGATTACGGAGAATCCGACAGGATTATTACTTTCTATACGGATAACTTCGGCAAGCTCAAGGGAATCGCAAAGGGAGCTCGGCGCAGCAAAAAAAGATTCCCGAACGCACTTGAGCTGTTTTCCCACTCCAACATCCTGTTCTCTAAAAGAAGCAGGGACGGACTGGCGTTGATTGAAAACTGTGATGTGACAAACCACTATCCGGGTATAAGATCCGACCTGGAGAAAACCCTCATTGCCTCCTATTTTATTGACCTCACCAATCAGTTTACCTCGGAAGGCAAAAAAAACGGGGCATTATTTCAATTGTTACAGGATTTCCTTGAACTCATCAACGCCGGAGATGGTTCAGAGATAATAACAAGACTCTTTGAACTGCGACTGCTTAGACTTAAAGGATTTGAACCGGTTTTAGACAGGTGTATCGCGTGTGGTGTATCTGTTGACGAAACAGGCAATAGATACCTGCTGTTCAATTCAACCGACGGGGGCGTGAAATGTCCCGAATGCAGTTCCAATAACAGAGATTCCATTCCGGTCTCCCTCGGAACAATCAAGATACTCCTTATGGGGAAAGAGATGGAGACCGGCAAGATTGACCGGTTGTTTCTATCCGGACAGGCAGCAAAAGAAGGCAAAGAAATCCTTGCTGGTTTTATCCGGCATCTTCTCGGAAAGGAATTGAAATCTCTAAATGTCCTCAATGAAGTCAGGGAAATGGGCATTTGGGGGAAAGAGGGAGGTTCATTGTGAAAAAAATATTGATTATGCTCATTATTGCGGGTGTTCTTGCCTTTGGGGCATTGAACTACCATTTCATACTGATGGACAGAGGCATAAAAGTCTTAAAAAAGGTCGAGTTAACCTTTGACAAAACCTTTGTCGATGCCAGAGGCGCGAAGAAAATTAAGCTGTATCTTGACCCTTCCCTTGTGAAGGCCGGTGTAAAGGATTTGCTCGAGGATTAGGCAAAGCCCGCTCATAACAATGCTTGATTTTTTTCACGTTGCGGATTACATAATAAAAGTGCCTAAAGTTTAAAGTGCGCTAAAGTGCCTAAAGTTAATGATTTCAATCAATTGTATTGGGATTGCGCCTAACCCGCACTTAAGCTGGGGGAATTTTTCACAAAAAAGTTATCCCTTGCAGTTTTCAAGAGGAATATGCCATGAAACCCGATATCTCGTTGCGAGACCTTTTCAAAACGCCCCCTTTTGACCAATCTCTGCGTCAGATTCAGATTTTAATCCTCAAAATACTCAATGTATTCCTGCGGTTAAAATCTTCATCTTCCTTGACCTTGAACAAAATTGAACATTTTGCAAAGGTCTCGTTGCGTCGACCATCCATCTGGACACTTCTGCTGATTATCCTGCTCCTGTCAACAGGCTGTTACCCAATAATCAAAGGCTGGTCTCAGGAATCCTTCCGGCATCCCGAGTTCAGCAATGGCGCCCTGAATCAGGAAGGCCTGGCTCTCCTGCCTGTAATCATTCTGGAAGGCACTTACAAGAAGGTAGAGGAGCCCACTGGTCAGATCCCCCCCGCTCCTTACGCCCATACAACTCTTCCGGCAGATAGAGGAAAGGGGAAAACGGTTATTACACACGACGCCTACCGGATCATCCTGAGCGAGATTCTGCTCAGCAAGATCCAAACCAGGCGACCTTCCCTCAGACTGATTTCTCCCACCGACGCTTTGAAACGCCTGAACGACGAGGGATTGACCGATGCTTATCGAAAGTTCAGCAGTGATTTCCCAAAAGTGGGGTTTGATGACGTCCTCCTTAAGAACTTCGGCAAAGCGCTCAACTGCCGTTACCTGTTCATAGGTCAGGCGGTGGTAACTGAATCGAAATCGGAGGCCTCGATTACCTTTGTCTGGAGCTTTGGACGCAAGTCGGTGCTCCGTTCCGTCAAGATCTCCGGACAGATATGGGATACTTTCACCGGCCGGCAAGTATGGGAAGGATTCGGTGTAGGCTATAATACACTATCCGCTTATGAGAAAGCGCCACTTATTGAAGAAATCGCGAACCAGGCTGTGGACAGTCTGTTGAAAAACATTATGCCATAAATTTCCTGCCACTAAAGAAATATGCCATCTTCAAACAGCCGTTACAGCCTATCAATAAAGCGCCTGATTTTTATCTTCATTGCAATAGCATTCATAATGCCCCCATGTTTCACCGAAAACGCCAGGGCCTTTGAAAAAACCTTTCCTTTTCATCCGGGTGAAAAACTGATCTTTCAGGCTAAATGGGGCCCCATACTGGCCGGAGAGACCATTCTTGAGGTACTCCCCACAACGACCATAAATGGTGTCAGATCGCACCATTTTGCAATGATTACAAAGACTAATTCAGTTATCGATGTTTTTTATACAATTCGCGAAAGATCAGATGGATATACAGACATAGGTATGACTCACTCCATCCTGTATAAAAAACGGAGTGAAGGGAAACACCCAAGAGATGTCATTGTAAATTTTAACTGGGAAAAGCATGAGGCTTGTTATTCCAGCTTCGGGGAAAAGATGGAACCCATTGCTATCCTGCCGGGCTCGTTTGACCCATTGTCCATTTTTTTTGTAATCCGCCTCCATGATCTAAAAGAGGGTTTGGAAATCGAAATACCCGTTACCGATGGGAAAAAGTGCCTATCGGTAACGGCAACGGTCGTTAGAAGAGAAAACATCAAACTGGCGGACAAAACATATGACACCTATTTAGTGGAACCTGACATAGAAAGCATTGCCGGTGTATTTAAAAAAAGTAAAGATGCTAAAGTAAAAATATGGTTCACGGCAGATGAGAGAAAAATCCCCGTTAAAATAAAGAGCAAAGTGGGGATTGGAAATTTTATCTTTGAACTCATTTCAGCCGGGCAATAGCAATCGCTCTCCGCTTACATTTGCCTTGACACGCAATTTCCACAATGATAATTTCTCCCAGTTATATTAAATAGCCACGGCAGAATGCCGTACCCGACCAAGGAGGAAAAAGTGACCTTTCAGGAATTGATATTAGCCCTTGAAAAATACTGGGCCGATCATGGGTGCATTATCCAGCAACCCTATGATATTGAAGTAGGAGCGGGAACCTTCAATCCTGCAACCTTTCTCAGGGTCCTCGGTCCGGAACCGTGGAACGTCGCCTATGTTGAACCTTCCCGGAGACCCACTGACGGCAGGTACGGAGAAAATCCAAACAGGCTCCAGCACTACTACCAGTATCAGGTTACAATGAAGCCGTCACCATTTGACATACAGGAACTCTACCTCGATTCCCTTAAAAGCTTCGGCATAGACCCTCTCGATCACGACATACGCTTTGTGGAAGATGACTGGGAATCCCCCACGCTGGGCGCTTGGGGTTTAGGATGGGAGGTCTGGCTCGACGGAATGGAAATAACCCAGTTCACCTATTTTCAGCAGGTTGGAGGAATAGACCTGAATCCCATATGCGCTGAAATAACCTATGGTATCGAGCGAATCGCCATGTACCTCCAGGGGATCGACAATGTATACGATCTGGAATGGACGGAGGGGGTGAAATACGGGGATGTGCACCACCGGGGAGAGGTTGAATTTTCCACATATAACTTCGAAGAGGCGGATATCGAAATGTCAAGAAAGCTTTTTGACATGTATGAGGCGGAATCCATAAAAATGGCTGAAAAGAATCTGGTGCTCCCCACCTACGATTACTGTCTCAAGTGTTCGCACATCTTCAATATCCTGGACGCGCGGGGAGCGATAAGCGTTACCGAGCGCACCAGCTACATCGGCAGGGTAAGGAACCTGGCAAGACTCAGCGCCGAAGGATATCTGAAACAGAGAGAAGAGATGGGGTATCCTCTTATGGGAAAGTGGAAGTAACTACTCAGGTATGTAGGGGCTCAGGTATGTAGGGGCGTATTGCTATACGCCCGTACAACTAATTAGATTGGAGATTTAGTACTCATGGGTAAGGAACTTTTATTAGAGATAGGAACGGAAGAAATTCCGGCGGCCTTTTTGCCGAAGGCACTTGGTGATATGGACAGGATCATCCGTGATGAATTTTCCGGCAACCTGATCAAGCACGGAGAGATCAAGACGATGGCCACACCGAGAAGACTTCTCCTTTACGTAGCCGATGTGTCGGAAAAGCAAGAAGACCGGGTTACGGAAAAGCTC
>JADFWA010000036.1 GCA_015222855.1 Pseudomonadota bacterium
CTACCAATACCGTCCTCCATATTCCCGCCATTGCCCACGAGGCGGGCATCAAGCTGGATCTCGACCTGTTCAACGAAATCAGTGAAAAAACTCCAAATATCTGCCACCTCAGTCCCGCGGGGCCTCATCATCTTGAAGACCTTGACATGGCAGGCGGTATTCAGAGCGTCATGAAGGAGATAAGCAAATCAGGGGTCATCCACCTTGAATGCATGACGGTCACGGGGAAAACGGTGGGAGAAAATATAAAGGATGCCGAAATCATAAACGGGGAAGTAATTCGATCCGTTGAAGACCCATACTCAAGCGTTGGCGGAATAGCGATATTGAGGGGTGATCTGGCTCCGGATGGCTGCGTGGTCAAACAGTCGGGTGTATCTCCTGATATGATGGTCAATGAAGGTCGTGCCCGTGTCTTCGACTCCGAAGAGGACGCAATTGATGCAATTCTTGGAGGCAAAATCAACCCCGGTGATGTCGTAGTTATCCGCTACGAAGGCCCGAAAGGCGGACCAGGAATGAGAGAAATGCTTTCACCCACATCGGCGATTGTCGGCATGGGTCTCGACACATCGGTTGCGCTCATAACCGACGGCAGGTTCAGTGGTGGCACGAAGGGCGCCGCCATAGGACACATATCCCCGGAGGCCGCCGAGGGTGGCCCCATCGGCCTGATAAAGGAAGGGGACATTATCGCTATAGATATCCCGAAGAAAGAAATTACCCTCAAGGTCAGCGAGGAAGAACTGGACAAAAGAAAATTGGATTTCACACCTCGTCCACCGGCGATAACGAGCGGCTATCTCGGCAGGTATGCCAAACTGGTTAC
This sequence comes from Pseudomonadota bacterium, assembly GCA_015222855.1. Taxonomy (GTDB): domain Bacteria; phylum Desulfobacterota; class Syntrophia; order Syntrophales; family JADFWA01; genus JADFWA01. Next base: position 830 of record JADFWA010000036.1, read on the forward strand.
ATCCGCAAATACGGGGGCCATCTTTAAGGAGTAGGGTCGGGTTTTATACCCGACCGCAAACGGTGGCATATAAAATGCCACCCTACATGTGTTTTATAAATGAAAAAACTCTTCCTCTTCGATTTCGACGGAGTTGTCGTCGATTCGCTGGAACTTTACGAAAAATCCGTCAATCTCTGCCTCAAAAAAATCGGGAAACCGGTTACGAAGGATCGTGCCGATTTTCTTTCACTTTTTGAGGAGAATTTTTACGATGCCATCCGCAAAAGGGGAATTGATGTCACGGAATTTACAAAGATGTCGGCGTCCATCGCGCCCACATTAAATTATGACGAGGTTTCCCCATTCTATGACCTGGCACCCGTTCTGGAAAAACTCAAGAATAACAATGTGTTGGTTGTTATCTCATCCAATTCCAACTATGCCATAAACCTGATTCTCTCAAAATATAATTTTGACCGTTATTTCTGGGATATCCTGGGATATGAATTCATGTTCAGCAAGAGTGAAAAAATTATCCACGCCATGGAAGCGCTAACTATTAGAAATAACAGAACATATTATATTGGAGACACGGCAGGAGATATAAAAGAGGCGAAAAAAGCGAAGATCAAGACCGTTGCGGTGACATGGGGATGGCATTCCAGGGAAAAACTGGAATCGACAGAGCCGGACTATATTATCGACACTCCCGAAGAGCTTCTGGAAATTTGAGTTTAAGAGGCACAGCATCAGTTGCCAGGGAACAGTTATCAGGAATCAGTTCCTCGATCCCAGCCACTAAGCCCTGACAACCGACCCCTGATTTGCCTTACCGATAGAAATGTGGAGATGGAATATCTTTTACAGTAACAAGCCCCGGTTTTGAATCAACTACCGCAGGGATGGAATTCACCAACATGGCGGTGGTGGCCTTATCCCCCGCAACACCGCCGTCAATTTTCATGTTGATATCGGGAGTCCCTGTAATATAGATGGAATCATGCGGGTCTTCCGCCCCTATATACATCCTCAAATCAAGGACAACTATCTCTTCACCGTCTTTGACCCCCTCCGCAATATGCTTGATTCCGGCGATATCACCGGCCTTCAAATCAAAGTAATCCGTCTTCACCGGCTTCACAGCCATGACAGGATCCACGCTCTCCCTGACCTCGTCAAAAGAGAGATCCAGCCGATCCGCGATAAGATAAAGTGATTCCAGGAGTCCGGCGTGTCCCAGCGCCTTTTCATCTATCTTTGCCCGAAAGACCTCAGGGGTCATCCCCGCTCCGATCTTCTTCTGCAGCGGATACCTGCGCGTGGCGGCATCAACCACCCTTTCAACTCGAATCTTTTTCACATCCTGACAAACCGCTGTCAGAAAGAGGGGAAGGGAATCCATAACAAACCCGGGATTCACGCCGGTGCCGAGTACGGTCACACCTTTTTCAACGGCCTTCCGGCTCAATTCATCTGCCAGTTCAGAATTTTCAGCCGATGGAATCAGCAGCTCTTCGGCAGAAGAGACGATATTCACTCCGGCCTCTACAATTTCCACCAACTGGGAAAATATGTTTTTCATACGTGATCCCGTCGTGTGAATAACCACATCGGCCTTAACCCCGGCTAACAACTGCCTTGCATTGTCAGTAACAGTTATCCCCAATTCCCTTTTCAAATCCAGGATATCTCCCAGGTCCTTACCCACCATATCCTTTGAAATGTCAACCGCGCCGACTATCTCCATATTTGTCTTTCCCAGCACCAATCCGGCCGTTTCAACCCCGATTGGACCCAAACCGTAGTGAATTACACGAATTTTTCTTGGACTCATTCTATCAAACCTCCTATGAATATAGTCAACTTTGTACCACTATCACACATGACCGGATATGGTGGCATATAAAATACCACCCTACAGAATTGTAGGGTCGGGTTTTATACCCGACCGGCAGCTAACCGGTTTCCTCGGCAAGCAGACTTTCTCCTTCTATAACCTTACCTTTTCTCCTCCTCTGTATCAGATAAACACACACAAGTATTCCCAACCCTATCAAGTTTAAATAGGGTATACGCAGGAAAAGGCAGAGCGTTGCAATACCGGTCGCTATCCTTTCCAGTGTGGTCGATTTGTCCTTGAAATATCCTATTATCGTTGCCCCAAGAGCTATGACCCCTATAACTATCGCGGCAAACACCATGATAAATCCAAGATAGTTAAAGGGTACATTGGGGTCAAGGAGCCTCGGCAGCCATAGAATAATCGGGGAATACACAAAGACAAAGGGCACACAAAAGCCCGCCGAGGCCAGACCGAAGGCCGTAAATCCGGTCCGGAAGGGATCCGCCCCGGAAATTCCGGAGGCGGCATATGCCGCAAGGGCGACAGGCGGCGTTACATCGGCAAGCACGGCGTAAAACAGAACAAACATATGTGAAACAAGCGGAGGAATTCCCCACTGCATGAGAGCAGGCGCCGCTATCATAGAGGCGATAATATACTGGGCGGTGGTGGGAAGACCCATGCCGAGTACAAAACAGGCAATGGCAGTAAAGACAAGTGTGAAAAAGAGCGCGAGGGCATCCATGGTCAGCAGGTGCATAAAATCTATATGGCTGACAAAGAAGGCCACCCCGTGGGCCAGTTGAATAACGGCAGACGCAAACTTCAAACCCAGACCGGTGAGGGTCGTGGCACCGACTATAAACCCGACACAGGCACAGGCCGCATCGATGGCTAAGGCGTTTTTCGTCCCCCATTCGAGAGTATTTAATATATCAACCACCTTCATCCTGCTGTCCTTATAAAAGACCCCTATAGCAATTACCGCCATAGTACTCCAGAAGGCGCAAAGTGACGGTTCTATTTTAAATATCAGCAGGATAGCCAAAACCGACGCCGCAAGGATACCGAAGAGCCAGGATACCCTGTCGGTCTTCTTAAAGACATAGAAAAATCCGGCCACTGCAACTACAATCCAGAGAATCAGGAATATGGAGTGATCCAGGGGATTGGCCCAAAACAGAACGGAGGGTATCGATAAAAGGATGGGAACCAAAAGAGGCATTGTCCTTCTGTGTATCTGGCCTATAGCCACGGAATAAATGATCCCCCAGAAGGCAGCCAGGAAGGGACTGCTGCCGGATATCAAAAGATACACGATTACAAGAAGAGGCAGGAGCAGGAGACCTCTTTCCTTGAGAACAGCGCCCACCCTCGGGAGTGCGTCTTTGGGAAGCCCGGTAAGCCCCTTCCTCAAGGCCTCAAAATGAACCATGGTACCCACCGCGAAGAAGTGCAGGAAGGCCGGAATAATGGCACAGGCGGCGATCTTTATATATGGTATCCCCAAAAACTCTGCCATAATGAAGGCCGCCGCCCCCATAATCGGCGGCATGAGCTGTCCTCCCGTTGACGAAGCGGCCTCAACCGAGCCCGCAAATCTGGGAGAATATCCCACCTTCTTCATGAGGGGGATGGTGAAGGCACCCGTGGTAACGGTATTCGCTATGGAGCTTCCGCTTATGGAACCCAAAAACCCACTGGAAACAACCGAAACCTTTGCCGGACCGCCGACGGTGCCACCAGCCAGCGCCATGGCAAGGTCTATAAAGAGCTGCCCGAGGCCGGTCTTGGAAATAAATATCCCGAAGAGGACAAAATGGAATACAAAGGTGGCGACAACACCGAGCGGTATGCCGAATATTCCCTCCGTCCCCAGATA
>JADFWA010000420.1 GCA_015222855.1 Pseudomonadota bacterium
AGGTGGGTGTGGTTGTGCCCACATAAACGCCGCCTCCCGGAGAAATCCCCGTGGACATATCAACCACATTGATCAAATTGGGTGTAAAATGTTTATCCGCATGATAATCTTGGCCATTATTGTCCTTTAAGACAAAATCATACCACCCCCCGGGAAGGGTTCCCGATACTTTGTGCCTGTACAATGTTCCGAATCGGTAATGGGCTTTTATATCCTGCTCAGCATCAAAGTCATACCTGAAACCATCCGGGCCATAGACCGTGAGTGATTCTATATCCCACGGGGCCAGGCCGTTCACCCAGCAAAAAATGGCCTTAAACGGTCCGCCTTCACTGTTTCCTCCCCAGATAACAACCTTATCAATGTAAATCTCATATTCTTCAGGCGGTAAGCCGTCCGGGAAGATGCCGGAGAATGTTCTGTCCGGAAAAGAGCTCATGCCCTTTATCAGTATCTCATCGATATAGGGATCGTGTATAAATGCGGGCAGATAATCCCGGATAGAGATGGGAGCGTCAAAGAATTCGCCGAAATTGACACGAAAGACGTCTTCTTCGTCATCCATATCCACTGGTTGCTTGTTGGTTATCGAATTTCTGATGTCTGCCAGATGAGACCTGAAATCAGATTCTTCCGCTAAATCGTCAGGATCAATGGTGAACAGATCATCCGTCTGATCGTCTTCTTCAGTCCTGATAGAGGTGGATGCCTCATTGTACCGGTCAATTGCAGCAAGAACAGCGGTCTTTGCTTCGCCAATCCTGGTAGCGCCGCTGGTTAAAAGAGTGAGAAAGTTTGCATATACGTCGAGGAGATCACTATTGATATTGAAGGTGTCATCGTTGATTTTGGCAACTACGGCATCTATATCCACATCGAGATCATACGAATCTATGATGAGGATCGCCGCCTTTGACGCGTAGAGAAGCGATTTGTAAAGGAGGACATCGCCGTAGTCGACCTCGATGTCGTTTAATTCCCCGGTTTCCTCGGTTGATAATATTATGTTGAGGGTATTATCGGTATCATTAATCTTGTTGAGATTTATGATTGCCTCGTCAATCTCAGGTATGACGACAGATTGTAAAAATTCCTGAATAGCAAGGCCAGAAGGAGTATCTGAAGGCAATATGATATTTCCATATATATCTTCAGGGATAGACGCCGTCCAGTTAAACAGGTCCCTTCCTGCTGCATCCATACCAAAGCCGTCGAGAAGCTCCTTGAAGTTACTGTTAACCATATCGTCAAAAAGAACGGCCAAACGGGTAAGAGAATAGAAAAAATTGGCCTCTGGATTGGTTGGTTCATCTGTTAGGGCGCTCTGAAAACTCGTATTAGCATCCTTGAGGCCCTGCATGGTATGCGGCGTTTTAAGATGACTCCTCCCAGCCGCTACATACTCAGCAGCACTTTCTGCTAAAACAAAAGTCGAAGTTAAGGTTGTCGCACCGACCAGCATAACCGCCACGAAAAAAATTCGAAAATATCTATTTGCTTTCATGATTCACCCCACTTTTTTACAAATTAAAATTTTTAAAAAATTCTCCCGCATCCTCCGTTTTAAAAAATGGTATCATTTTTTAAAAATAACAAACATCAAACAGAATTACAATAAAATATTTCACTTTTATGGTGTGAAATACTTCACAGTTCAGAGGTTAAATTTTCATTCTTGATCTCTAATGGATGCGCCGCTTGAGCCGTTCCATGTTGTAGATTTGAATCTTGCGCCCTGTGGTGCTGATCAGGCCTTTTTCACGCAATAATCTCAATTCCTTATTAATACTTTCTCTGGTAGCTCCAATCATACCCGCAAGCTCACTTTGTGTCAGGTCTAAGTCTATCAATATAAAACTTTTTCCCCGCCGTCCGTGTGTTTCGGCTAATTTTAAATGATATAAAGTGCGCCTCCCTGGTCTCCCCGCTGAAAAAGCCTCTCACCTTTTTTAACAGACTGGGTCCTGACCGAAGCAGAAAGGAGCCTCATGTCTTCAGGCCGGAGAGACTGGAACAATGGAACCTGTTTTAAAAAATTCTCGGAGTTCATAAAATTAACCGATTTTATCCCCTCACCCTACCCCTCTCCCCAAGGAGAGGAAACTGAAGGATTCCCCGCCGCAAGCGGATGGTG
>JADFWA010000421.1 GCA_015222855.1 Pseudomonadota bacterium
AGGCAGATAAAAAAGATGTTAAACGGGAAAAATGGCAAAAAGGTTGCCTGAAGGTAACCTGCTATCGGCTAAAGCCGATAGCCTGAGGCACAAAGTGATATTTTTTTCTTCTTCCTTTGTGCCTGCCCTGTTAAATTTCCCAGAGGGAACCCTATTTAACAGGGTGAACCTTTGCCACTTTATGCCTCACTAACACGTACAAAATCAAACTAAAGAGCTAAAGCATAACAAAGGGGACAGATAAATCTGTCCCCTTTGTTTTTATGTGTCCTGGCCAATCGTGCCCTTGACATACAGAAGGGTGATAAATATATTACTGTCAAAGGTTGATGGTTCCAGGCTGGATTCTTGCGAAACCGTCAAGCCTGCAGGGGATATGGAAGATTTAATCATAAAGATATTTAAAGAGAGCAACCAGCTCAAAGAGACCTTTGTCAATGAAAACCTTGTCAGAATTGTCAGGGTTGTTGAGGCCGTGACAGGAGCTTTAAATGAGGGGAACAAGATACTCCTCTTCGGAAATGGAGGAAGCGCGGCCGATGCACAGCATCTGGCGGCGGAATTTGTAAACAGGTTTGTTATAGAAAGGCCTCCGCTTCCCGCCATCGCTCTCAGTACCGATACCTCCGTAATAACAAGTATTGGTAATGACTATGACTTCTCGGAAATCTTCTCCAAGCAGATAAGGGCGATAGGAAAGGCGGGAGATGTTGCATGGGGGATAAGCACCAGCGGTAACTCCCCCAATGTTGTCAAGGCCCTGGAAACCGCAAAAAAGATGGAGCTGATTACAATTGGTTTTACCGGAAAGGATGGGGGCAACATCGCCGGAATAGTGGATCATTCCCTGAATGTCTCTTCCAACAGCGTCCCTCGAGTTCAGGAAGTTCACATTACAGCAGGACACGCCATCTGCGAAATGGTGGATTACAAGTTGTTTCAAAGACCGGACAGTAAATAGCGACGACCATAGTAAGGAAGGGATAACCGAAGTAGCATGGAAAAGAAATCGGGGAGAAAAAGCAGCAAGAAAAAGGATATTAAGGATAAGGTAAAAATAGATCTTATAGAAGAGCCTGCGGAAGAGGACATCAAAAACCTTCTGGCAAAGCTTGAGGAAAAGGAAAAAGAGGCGGCCGAAAATTACGACAAGTTCTTACGCGCATCCGCGGAACTTGATAATTATAAGAAGCGTGTCGCCAAGGAGCGTGCAGACCTCATCAGGTACGGCAATGAAACCCTCATCAAGGATATGCTGCCGATAATAGACAGTCTGGACAGGGCGCTGGAACATGCCGGCAACTCGGAGGATTTTGACGCCTTTATAAAGGGACTTACGCTTGTTCAGGAACAATTTCTCGGCTGTTTGGAAAAGCACGGCGTAGAAATGGTTCAGTCAACAGGGTTGGATTTTGATCCCAATATGCACGAGGCAATGTTGCAGGTAGAGAGTGAAAATCATGAAGAAAACAAGATCGTAGAGGAATTTGAAAAGGGATATCTTTTGAACGGGAGGCTGTTAAGACCAGCCAGGGTTTCCGTTTCGAAAAGCATTAAAAAAGAGGATAATGATTAGAGACAGTAAGGAGGTTTATTTAAAATGGGAAAGATCATAGGCATTGACTTAGGAACGACAAATTCGTGTGTCTCCGTGATGGAAGGAGGAGACCCGGTTGTAATAACCAATCAGGAGGGGAACAGGACGACACCTTCCACAATCGCTTTTACCGACAGCGGTGAGAGGCTGGTAGGACAGACTGCCAAGAGACAGGCGGTGACCAACCCCGAAAATACCGTTTATGCCATAAAGAGGCTCATCGGGAGAAAATTTTCCTCCAAAGAGGTTCAGTATGACATAACCATCAGCCCTTTCAAGATTACCGAGGCCAAAAATGGTGATGCACAGATTAGCGTAAGGAATAAAGATTACAGCTCACCGGAAATATCCTCAATGATTCTGGCGAAGATGAAGCAGACTGCCGAAGATTATCTGGGCGAAAAGGTTACCGATGCAGTCATTACCGTGCCTGCATATTTCAACGACTCCCAGAGGCAGGCAACCAAGGACGCAGGGAAAGTTGCCGGACTAAATGTCCTGAGGATTATCAATGAACCGACGGCGGCGGCGCTTGCTTACGGCCTTGATAAGAAAAAGGATGAAAAGATCGCGGTATTTGATCTGGGTGGAGGAACCTTTGACATATCCATCCTGGAACTGGGAGATGGTGTCTTTGAGGTCAAATCGACCAACGGGAATACGCACTTGGGGGGAGAAGACTTTGACCAGAGGGTGATAGATTACCTGGCGGATGAATTCAAGAAGGATCAGGGTATAGATTTGAGAAATGACAAGATGGCCCTTCAGCGGATCAAGGAGGCTGCGGAAAAGGCAAAGATGGAGCTTTCCACCTCGATGGAAACCGACGTTAACCTCCCCTTTGTTACCGCCGACGCGTCAGGTCCCAAGCATTTGAACATAAAGCTCACGAGAGCCAAGCTGGAAATGCTGGTAGAGGAACTGGTCGAAAAGGTGGAAGCACCCTGCAAAACCGCCCTCAAAGATGCCGGACTTACGACCAAAGACATTGATGAAGTTATCCTGGTTGGGGGCATGACCCGAATGCCGTGCATTCAGCAGAAGGTCAATCATATATTCGGGAAAGAACCGAACAAGGGGGTCAATCCCGATGAAGTTGTCGCCATAGGGGCGGCAATCCAGGGAGGAGTGCTGGCCGGTGATGTAAAAGATGTATTGCTTTTAGACGTAACACCTCTATCCCTGGGGATAGAGACTCTGGGCAGCGTTATGACCAGGCTGATTGAAAAGAACTCGACGATTCCCACAAAGAAGAGTCAGACATTCTCCACCGCCGCAGATAATCAGCC
>JADFWA010000422.1 GCA_015222855.1 Pseudomonadota bacterium
ATCCCGTAGGACAGCCGTCTCGGCTGTCTAAGCGATTCACCATTATGGACAGGCGGGACGCCTGTCCTACTGTGTTGGAAGGATCAATGTCTATTTTGAGGTTAAGATTATACGATAATTTTGTTGCAAGTAGCAAGCGCGTAAAAAAGTGTGTTGACATGTAGTAAATTAGGGCTCAGGTTGCCCCCTTTTTCTGCTTTCTATTTTTGGCTGGTGATTTTAAACGTTCGCTTCCCTGTTGACATTACGGCTGGAAAGTTTTCGAAAATTTACGGCCGTCCCCAAGAATATCTATTCCGCATAGAGGGAAAGCAGATATGGGATAGGATATAGCGGTCACACCTATTTTAATTCACCTATTTTAATTGCTCTTGCCATCAATGTAATATGCCCCCATCAAAGCAGGATGCTTATAAAGCATACGGGGACCAGCATACTTCATCACTACCCTGATCTTTTCCTTCATATCCGGTTTGTAACAATGTACGGGGCATTTGGCACACGTCGGCTTGTTCTCCTGAAAGGGGCATTTCTCAAGGCGCATTCTGGCATAGTCCAGAAGCTCCCCGCATTCAGGGCAGAGCCCTTCCCCGTTGTTACTATGCTGTCCATGGCAAAAGATACTGATCATTGCCTCAACTGTTCTGTTTTCCCTTGTCATTTCCCTATGCTCGTCAGACATAATAAGTCAATTCAGCCATTTTTAATCAACATTGAGCGATTGTTACTTTCCGGCCATCATTGCCTCAACGTCTGTCTTAACCTCTCCGATCGGCTTGATATCAAAATTCTCCACCAGAACCTTAACTACATTCGGGGACAGGAAGGCCGGAAGTGTCGGTCCCAGGCGAATCCCTTTGACTCCGAGGAAGAGGAGGGCCAGGAGAACGGTTACGGCCTTTTGTTCATACCATGCAATATCGTAAGAAATGGGAAGGTCATTGATATCTTCGAGTCCGAAGACCTCTTTCAATTTCAAGGCGATAACTGCAAGGGAATAACAATCGTTGCACTGTCCCGCATCAAGCACCCTCGGGATACCGCCGATATCACCGAGATCGAGCTTGTTGTAACGATATTTCGCGCAGCCAGCGGTCAGGATTACCGTATCCGGGGGAAGTTCCTGCGCGACCTCGGTGTAATAGCTCCTGCCTTTCTGACGTCCGTCGCAGCCCGCCATCACGACAAAGCGTTTGATTGCACCGCTTTTCACCGCATCCACCACCTTATCCGCCAGTTCAAGTACCTGATGGTGGGCGAATCCGCCGACTATTTCACCTTTTTCAATCTCAACGGGCGGATCGCATTTCTTTGCCAGCTCTATGATCTCCGAAAAATCCTTTGCCCCGCCTTCAGATCTGTCAGGAATATGCTTTACACCCGGATATCCAACCACTCCGGTTGTAAAGATCCGGTCCTTGTAGGAATCTTTAACCTGAATAATACAGTTGGTCGTCATAAGAATGGGTCCATTGAAGGACTCGAATTCTTCCCTCTGCTTCCACCAGGCGTTCCCATAGTTGCCCGCGAAATGATTATATTTCTTGAATACAGGGTAATAATTTGCCGGCAGCATTTCACCGTGGGTGTAGACATCTATGCCTGTTCCTTCTGTCTGTTTCAGAAGTTCTTCCATATCCTTCAGGTCATGACCGGAAATGAGGATCCCGGTATTGGTTTTCACACCGATATTGACTCTGGAGATTTCGGGATTTCCGTAGGCAGAAGTATTTGCTTCGTCAAGCATTGCCATTGTGGTGACTGCAACTTCTCCGGCTCTCATAACCATCGCCACCATCTCGTCAACGGTCAGGTCTTTCGTTATAGAGACCAGGGCCTCTACCAGGAAGTCATAGATATCATCACTCTCGTGGCCAAGAATGGCAGCGTGATCCGCATAAGCGGCAATACCTTTCAATCCGTAAACCAGAAGCTCTCTGAGTGAACGGACATCCTCATTGTCAGTAGAGAGAACTCCGACCTCAACGGCTTTTTTATCGAAGTCATCAGTATCATCTGAAAACCAGACAGCCGAGTCATGCAATGCCCCCGAAATATTGTTTCCACATTTTTCCTTCAATTCGTCCCGGAGTCTGAGTCCTTCCCTGATAAGTGCGATCAATCTATCATTATCGAAGTTTACATTTGTGATGGTTGCAAAAAGGGCTTGCGCTATAAACAATCCGTATTTCTTTTCGAATTTTCCCAGCTCTTTTGCCTTTTCGCCATAGATTGCGATGCCCTTTAAGACATAAATCAGCAGATCCTGAATGTTCGCCGTTTCCTCCGTTTTTCCGCAGACACCCTTCACCATGCAGCCTGTATTCTTTGCTGTTTCCTGACATTGATAACAAAACATGAGTTTCTTCCTTTTTTTAAAATAGGTATTGGCTATTTTTTGTCTTATACTTATCCCATGGTAGAAAGCATTGCCTTGACTTATGTTAAGAAGGGGTGATATTTTCCAAAAAAGGATCAAATTCATGACAAAAGTTCTGGACACCCTGTCACACAGCCAGCTCTTTGGGGGACTTTCTGAGGCACACCTCAAAGAGATCAGGCGAATAGCCGTTGAAAAAAAATATAACAAAGGGGAGATAATTTTTTTTGACGGTGATGAAGGAAACGGTTTTTACCTTGTTGTGACGGGAACCGTAAAAG
>JADFWA010000037.1 GCA_015222855.1 Pseudomonadota bacterium
AACGAGATCCTTTGTGATGTATTCACGTTGAACATCGATGCCGCATCCTTCGTCGATATAAAAAACCGTGCTGGAGGCGATCCGCAGACTGTCTCGAAGATCATGCTCGACATCGTAGACAGATTCGGCAAGCATAAGAATCCCCATACCGGCTCGGGCGGCATGTTTATCGGGAAGGTCGCAAAGATCGGAGATGCGTTAAAGGGCAGGATAGATTTGACCGAAGGAGACGAGATCGCAAGTCTTGTGAGCCTATCATTGACGCCTCTGCGAATCGACGAGATCATAAACGTTTATATGGACAGGGATCAGGTGAACATCAAGGGCCAGGCCCTCCTGTTTGAAAGCGGGGTCTGGGTGAAACTCCCCGATGACATGCCCCAAACGCTTGCCCTGGCCGTTCTGGATGTGGCGGGCGCCCCCGCGCAGGTGGACAGGATTGTATCGCCCGGTGACACGGTGGCCATTATCGGCGCCAGAGGAAAATCGGGCTTATTGTGTTGTTATCAGGCCAAAAAAAAGGCCGGGCCGAAGGGCAGGGTTATTGCCATTGTTCATCGCGAAGAAGGAAAGGCGGATGTGGCAAATGCGCCGTTTGTCGATGAGGTAATTGTCGGAAAGGCAGACCGTGCCGTTGACTTACTGCAAAAGGTGGAAGAGGCCACAGGCGGAAACCTGTGTGATGTGGTGATAAGCTGCGTTTCAACGGATAATTGCGAGATGGGCGCTATCCTGATAGCGAGAGACCGCGGCAGTGTCTATTTCTTTTCCATGGCCACCAGTTTTACAAAGGCGGCCCTGGGCGCCGAAGGCGTCGGCAAGGATGTGGAAATGATAATCGGTAACGGATATTGCATGGGCCACGCCGAGCTTACGTTGAATATCATGCGTCAAAGCAGATATCTTAGGGCACTTTATACCAATAGATATGTAAACGGCCAGCCATGAAACAGCTCCCGCCCAAACCCTCCCCCTTGAAGGGGGAGGGCAAGGTGGGGGTGAAACAGAAAATACATCATTATTGTAAATACGAATTAAAGCACTAAACAATGGAGATTATTGAAGATGGTCAAAACAAAGAGGAACAATCCCTATGCCGGTATCCCGCCGAAAAAATGGAACGACTGGAAATGGCAGATAAAGAACCGGTTGACAAGCGTAGAAGATATCATCCGGGTACTCAACCCCTCGGAAGAAATCATCGAAGGGATAAAAATTGCCGCAGAACATTTTCGAATGGCCATTACGCCTTATTACGCAAGCTTGATTGACATGGATGCCGGGTATTGTCCCATAAGGGCCCAGGCAATTCCGACCGCCAGCGAGGCGGATTTTTCGGACAGCGACATGGTTGACCCTCTGGAAGAGGAGCGCGACTCACCGGTACCGGGGCTGACGCACAGATACCCGGACCGCGTATTGCTTCTGGTCACTGGCAACTGTTCCATGTACTGCCGCCATTGCACCCGCCGCCGGTTCGTCGGACATACCGACAAAGATTTCGATGCCAGGCACTTTGAAGACGCCCTGAACTACATCAGGAAACATCCTGAGATCCGGGATGTTATCGTTTCCGGCGGCGATCCTTTGGTGATGACCGATGCGAAACTCGAGAAGATACTGGGGGCGCTGCGTTCCATCCCCCATGTCGAGATTATCCGCATCGGCACCCGGACGCCGGTGGTTCTTCCCATGCGGATCACGCCCGGCCTGATCAAAATGCTTAGAAAATACCATCCCATTTACATCGCCACGCATTTCAATCATGCAAAAGAGATTACCCCGGAATCGAAGCATGCCTGCGCCATGCTGGCGGACGGCGGGTTTCCCATCGTAAACCAGTCTGTCCTCCTGAGGCAGGTCAACGATTGCCCCCATGTCATGAAGGAACTCAACCAGAAGCTCCTCACCATTCGCGTGATGCCGTATTACATCTACCAGTGTGATCTTTCCCGGGGGATATCCCATTTCAGGACGTCTCTGGGCCGGGGCATTCAGGTACTGGAAGCGCTCCGGGGGCACACATCGGGTCTCGCCGTGCCGACATTTGTTGTGGACCTTCCCGGAGGAGGCGGCAAGGTGCCGCTCATGCCGACGTATATCCTTGCCAGGAGCGATGACAGGGCGGTTCTGCGAAACTACGAAGGAGCCATCACCGTATACATGGAACCGCACCGGTGGGACAGCATCTGCGGACATGATCCCGCATGCGGCCAGGAAAGATACAAATCAAAAAAAGGGCCGGGTATGCTCATGACCAAACCCCATACCGTTCTGGAGCCGACGAGGCGGCGAATTGGTCCCAAACTGTTGTAGGATTTTGTGCTGAAGGAATAAAAATGGCAAAGCTCCCTTTAAATCAAGAACAAATTGACCGGGTGAAAGACCTTGCCAGAACCGTTGCCGATGATGTCCAGCGGTTTTTTTCAAGACATTCCTCCATTTCCGTGGAAAGAACCGTCCTTCGACTTTACGGCGTGGACGGTGTGGACGGCGAGGGGATTCCCCTTCCAAACCGGCTTGTCGATCTTTGGCGTGAAGATAACGATATTTCTTCCGGCATTTCGAGGAGTTTTGCCAGAGCCGTGCTAACATCCGGCAAAGACCCCCAAACCACGGCGGAGCTCATTTGCCGGGGGAAAATCACATTCAACGGTCCAAATAAATTTTCTGACGATGCTATCAAAGAAAAAGAGGGTGAACTTGTAAAACGCGCGGTTGCAGCCCTTGATGCGACGCGTAAAAGAAAGCTTGAAAAGATTGAAAAACACCCGCTTCCGAAGCAACCCTGGCGGTATCTAATCGTTGCCACCGGAAATGTTTATGAAGATCGGATACAGGCAAGATCTGCCGTCATGGCCGGCGCGGATATTATCGCCCAGATACGGAGCACCGCCCAGTCACTTCTCGACTATGTCCCTTACGGCCCCACAACAGAAGGCTTCGGGGGGACCTTTGCAACCCAGGCCAATTTCAGGATAATGCGCGATGCCCTAGACGAAGCCTCCGAAGATCAGGGCAGGTATATCCGCCTGGTCAACTATTCCTCCGGACTCTGCATGGCGGAAATCGCGGCCTGTGCCGCCCTTGAGGACCTGGACATTCTGCTTAACGATTCCATGTACGGCATCCTTTTCAGGGATATCAACATGAAGCGGACCTTCATCGACCAGTATTTCAGCCGGCTGATCTGTTCCAGGGCAAAAATCATCATCAATACGGGAGAGGACAACTACCTGACGACCGCCGACGCCATTGATCAGGCATATACGGTGACGGCATCTCAGCTCATCAACGAGGCCATGGCCAGAAACGCTCTTTTGACGGACGACCTGCTCGGACTCGGTCACGCCTTTGAGATCAATCCGCAGATTGAAAACGCATTTCTGTATGAGCTTGCCCATGCCCAACTGGCAAGGCAGTTGTTTCCCGAAGTGCCGCTGAAATATATGCCGCCCACAAGATACAAAAGTACGGATATTTTCTATTCCCATGCCCAGGACACCCTTTTCAATCTGGCCTCCGTTCTCACGGGGCAGGGAATTCATCTGGCCGGAATATTGACCGAAGCCATCCACAACCCCTTTATGCAGGACAGATACCTCTCCCTTCGCAGCATCGATTATGTATTCAATATTGCCAGAGGCCTTGGAGATGAAATTGAATTTAAAAGAAACGGATTTATCGCCGGACGGGCGCGGCAGGTCCTGGATGAGACGGAATCCTTCCTGAAAAGTATTCATGAGACCGGACTGATGGAGGCGATCAGCCGGGGACAATTTGCCGGTATCAGCCGGCCTGTTGGCGGCGGAAAGGGCCTTGACGGCGTGTTCGAAAAAGGGCCGGCCTATTCCAATCCGATTATGGAAAGACTCGAAGAAGATGGTGTGCTCCATGAGTGAAACAATGATCAGGCCTTATGGCGACACGTTGAATGACGGCATGGTGCAACTGTCTTTTACCCTGCCGGTTGAAAACGGCCCCAAAGCGAGAAAGGCGGCGGAAATATATGTATCAAAACTCAATTTTAAAGACATCGCGGTGGTACATGCCGAAAGGATTGCGGATAACTTCACATTTTTTGTGGTCTATGCCAGAGCGGTACCGACACTCGACTATTCAGAGGTGAAACCCGCCGAAGTTGAAATTGAGGCTATGAGTTTTTCTGAAATAAACCGGCTGATTAAAAGCAAACTCAACCGCCCCCTTACGGTTGTCGGCGCAACTATCGGCAGCGATGCCCATACCGTGGGGATCGATGCTATTATGAATATGAAGGGGTATAACCAGGATTACGGGCTGGAACGTTATCCCCATATCAATGCCTGCAACATGGGCGCTCAGGTTTCCTGCGAGGCCTTGATCGAAAAGGCGCTTGAACTAAACGCGGATGCCATTCTGGTCTCCCAGACCATAACCCAGAGAGATGTATATATACGCAACCTTACGGAACTGGTCGAGCTTCTGAAAACGGAAAATTTGAGGGATCGGTTTATACTAATTGCAGGCGGGCCAAGGGTTACCAACGATCTTGCGAAAAAACTGGGGTATGACGCCGGATTCGGGCCGGGTACCGTGCCCTCTTCCGTGGCGTCTTTCCTGATTGTTAGAATACTTGAAAAAATGTAACTATTCAGCCACCAAGACACGAAGTCACTAAAATCACATCATAATTTATGATAACCAGAGGCATTTGATTAATAAAAATATCGTAACACTTTAGTCGTTTGAAATCCCCCCCCCTTTAGAAAAGGGGGAGGTCATAAGGTTCTCCCCCTCCCCACAGTTCCCTCTCCCTCAGGGAGAGGGTCAGGGTGAGGGGCAAGTGGAGTTAGAGGGGATTTTAATAGTAATCATTACTTTTTTTCAAACAGCTAAAGTATTACAAAATATCCGGAAATTATGGGGAAACATAATTATTTTCTACACTTTGTGCCTTGGTGCCTTTGTGGCTGAGTAGTTACGAAAAAATGGAAGAGGAGGAAACGAAATAATGGAGGCAAAACTGAAGTTGAGAATGAGCGCGCATGACGCCCACTATGGGGGCAATCTGGTGGATGGCGCGAGGATGCTGAATCTCTTTGGCGACGTGGCCACCGAGCTTAGCATCCGCCATGACGGTGACGAAGGGCTTTTCAGGGCTTACAGCTCAGTGGAGTTTCTGGCGCCGGTTTATGCCGGGGATTATATTGAGGTTGTGGGGAAAATCATCAAGGTCGGCAATACCTCGCGGGAAATTGAATTTGAAGCAAGGAAGGTCATCTCCGCGGCGCCGGAAATCGGTGAGAGCGCCGCCAGGATACTGGAAGAACCAACTCTGGTATGCAAGGCCACAGGGACATGTGTCACGCCCAAGGACAAGCAGAGGATCAAACATGACGTATAATCCACTGATAATAAGTTGCGCGATTGTCGGCGCGGAATTGACCAGAGAGGATACGCCCTATCTTCCCATTACACCGGATGAACTTGCGCAGTCCGCCGGAGAAGCGGTCGCAGCAGGAGCGCGCATTATCCATCTGCATGTACGCGATGAGGCGGGCAGGCCGAGTCAGCGGATAGATATCTTTCAGGAGGTCACGGATAAAATCCGCGAAAAATGCGACTGTATCA
>JADFWA010000423.1 GCA_015222855.1 Pseudomonadota bacterium
GCGGCGGTACTTGCGGCGCTTACAGAGGCGGGAATGCCTCCCCGCCAGATTGATGTGATTTCAGCTCACGGAACCAGCACGCTCCTAAATGATGAAATGGAGGCAAATCTGATAGATCGCATCTATGGAGAACATACCCCCTTTGTCATTGCCCTGAAATCATGGATCGGGCACATATCGGCGGCCTGCGGCGCGCTGGAGCTTGCCATCTCTCTTGCCTGCATGCAAAACGATTATCTCCCTGAGACAAGAAACCTGGAAGATCCGTGTCATTCAAAGATTAACTTTGTTCGAAAGGGAAAGACCTGTTCACCCGGGACAATAATGGTGGAAAACTTCGGCTTCGGCGGTCAGAACAGCGCTTTGATTATCTCATCTCACCGCAAAGACGCAGAGAACGCAAAGAAAGGCGTAAGATTATCGGGCCGATGAGGGCATCGGCCCCTACAAACCACGCTACAGGGACCATTTCCCGAACTGGCCTGCAAGACTTAAGGTACATGCTATGGTGAGTGATACCAATAGACTAACAATAAACACCGGCCTCCCATGCTTCGTGCTCATTGACAGAATTACCGAAGCCGCAGCCGGAAATATCAGCGGGATCAAAGATTTTGCGGATGCCCCCGTTTATTTAGGCATTGAATCCCTTGCCCAGTTGGGGGCTTATCATGTTCGTTTCCTCACCCGTTTTGAAAGACACGCCTTTCTGCTGAAGATAACACGCTGCAAGATGCCGGAAGAAGAGGTACTAAACGGCAGATATTTTCTCTACGGGACGCTGATACACAAAAGTGAATCCGCATTTGCGTATAAGCTGCAGGCTAAAAAGGAAAATGAAACCTGTATTGAAGGAGAATTTTTATACGCAACGGTTGATTACAGTTCCGCCTTCAAGAAAGAAATATTACAAGACCACTACCGAAAGGTGTTTTCATGTTTGCAAAACGATATAAAAACAGATTGATCCTCCAGCAACAGGCTGGTCTGTACCGAGATCCCCCTGAAATTACGGGAAAGGAAGGAAAATATCTCTTTGTAGGCGACAGGAAGGCGTTGAATTTTGCCTCCAATGACTACCTTGGCCTCAGCACATCAGAGGAATTCCGGCAGAAAGTCGTACGGAACTTTCAAAAATACAGCACCTCATCCTCATCATCACGGCTCGTTTCGGGCAATTATTCAATCATCAACCAGGCGGAAAGGGAATATGCCTCCTTTTTCGGCTATGAGGATGCCCTCTTCTTCCCCAGCGGCTATCAGGCAAACATGGGGATTCTCTCGACATTCTTCGAGAAGGGGGATACGGTAATCTTCGACAAGCATATCCACGCAAGCAGCGTTAAAGGGATGATCTTGAGCGGGGCTGAATTCTACGGGTATAATCATAACTCCATGTCCCACCTACGAAAGAGACTGGATGGCAAGAAACAGGAACAGGTCGGTGTCCTGACGGAGTCACTCTTCAGTATGGACGGCGATCTTCTGGATGTTGAGGGTTTTGAAAAACTCAAAAAGGAATACGGTTTCCTGGGCATCATAGATGAGGCTCACGCATTCGGGGCAGTCGGCGAAAATGGCCGCGGAATCGCCCGCGGCGTGGCGGATATCGCTGTGGGAACCTTTGGCAAGGCGCTTGGTCTTTTCGGCGCGTTTGTGCTGCTGCCTGAAGGGCTTAAAGAATATCTTTTTAACTTTTCCTCTCCCCTTATTTACACCACCACTCTCCCCGAGGCACATGCCGCGTCGGCCATAGACCTCTTGGAGATTATCTCCCGGAGCGAAGACGCAAGAGAACACTTGCGAGATGTAAGCCGGATCATGAAGGAAGGCCTGAAACGTGAAGGGTTTCGTGTAACCGGAGACGCCCATATCCTCGCCCTCGAAATCGGCGAAGAAGCCAGGGCGGCGGAGGTATCCAAGGACCTGCTGGGAAAGGATATATTCGTTCTGCCAGCCAGATATCCCACGGTGCCGATCGGCAGGGCAATACTCCGGATCAGTATGACTGCACTGCATACCGGGGAGGATGTAGTGCATTTTATCGATATGGTAAGGAAGGTATATGGAAAAATCGAGAAAGAAAACAGATAATCTGTTTGTCGTTGGAACCGATACCGGTGTGGGAAAGACCGTCCTGTCCCTGCTGCTTATGCAATTCTTCTATGCAAGGGGATATAACCCATTTTATCTCAAGCCGGCACAGACTGGATGCGTGGATCCCCACGATGTCGACAGCGATGCCAGGTTTATTTATCAACATGTGGAAGCTTTAAAGGAAAAAGACCCTGCCGATTCGGTGATCTATTGTTTCAAAAATCCCAAGGCCCCCTACTTTGCCGCCCGTGACGAAGGAAAAAAGATAGACTTGGAGACAATAAAGAAAACGGCAAACGAAAAGAGCTCATCTTATTCCCCGGTTATCCTGGAAGCGGCAGGAGGACTTCTTGTTCCGATCACCGAAAAGCTGATGGTGATAGATATGATCGAGATAACGGGTATCAGACCGATCATTGCCGCCCGGGCCGGACTGGGAACGATAAACCATACCCTCCTCACCCTTGATACCCTGAGCAGAAGAGGCATAGAACCTGCAAGTATTGTCTTTTTAGATTCAGGAGAAAATGGCATATCGCAAGAAATGATCAGTGAAAACATAGAGGCCATTGAAAAGATTTCCGGGATAAAAGTTGGCGGAACAGTAGGAAAAATCAAGGACTTTTCAAACCCAAAACAGGATTGTTATCAGCCTCTTGAAAGAATATTTGACAAGTAAAAGGAAAAGGAAACTACTCAGTCACCAAGGCACCAAGTGTAGAAATTAATTATATTTCCCCATAATCTCCGGGGAATTTTATTAATCAAATGCCTCTTGTTATCATAAATTATGATATGATTTTAGTGAGAGGCCTTTGCAAAACGTTCAATTTTGTTCAAGGTCAAGGAAGGTGAAGATTTTAACCGCAGGTATACATTGAGGATTAAAATCTGAGACTGACGCAGAGATTGGGCAAAATGGGATGTTTTGCAAAGGTCTCAGTGACTTCGTGTCTTGGTGGCTGAGTAGTTACAGGAAAAGTTTGGAGGAGGAGTGGGGGGGTCCTAGCCCCCCCGATTTTTGGAGTTTACTTGCCCGGTATGGGCCCACTACATTCTGAATTACAGCCGCCGAGGAGTTAGCGGCTTTATTTCTTATATGTAATGATGGTATTTCTTATTGCATTTCCCATGCCAGAATGACCCAAAAACCACTAACACTTTGAAATTAAACGGCATTTTCGACAATCACGTCAATTTGACAAGGTATCCTGGAATAAACCTGAGGCAATAAATGTCGACGGAACATCAGATAATTTGCGGAATAATCCTGTAAATACAATTAGTTGGGGGCATAGGCAACTTTTCGCTACGTTCGACAATTTTGTCGAACGTAAACCGGAACCTTTGAAGGGATAACCGAAGATTCATAGAATAGTCCCGTAAATACAATTAGTTGAAGATATAAACAGCTCTTCGCCTACGTTCGACAAAATTGTCGAACGTAGACCGGATACTCTTGGCGGGATAACTGAAGGCTCGTAGAATAATCCTGTAAATA
>JADFWA010000038.1 GCA_015222855.1 Pseudomonadota bacterium
ACCATAAGGGCAATCACCTCGATATGTTTGGTCTGGGGAAACATATCCATCGGCTGCAGCGTCCTCAAAAAAAAGCCCTCATCAATCAGATATCGGATGTCTCGTGCCTGGGTTGCGGGATTGCAGGAAATATAGATTATCCTCTCCGGTTTCAATTCGACAATGCCGGAAAGCACATCCCTGTCGCACCCGATCCTCGGCGGGTCAAGGATAACAAGATCAATATCACTAAGCTTTTCTCCCAGGATACCTTTTATATCTCCCATGAAAACCGTCGCATTAGATATGCCGAAGTTTTCATGGTTCATCCTGGCGCATTTAGCCGATTCTCCGTTGATTTCCATACCGAAAACCTGCCGGGCATGACCAGCTAAAAAAAGCGAAAAAAGACCGGAGCCGCAATAGCAATCCAGAACAGCCTCCGAACCTGTAAGACCGCTCATCTCCACAACACAATCGACCAGAGTGTCTACAAGGAAGATATTGGCCTGAAAAAAACCTCCGCAAGGAACGATCAGGCTCTTACCCTTCACCATTCTTGTGATATATTCAGGTGCTCCAGCCGTTTTCTCTATACCGGAGAGTCCGGACCAGATGATCTTCCTTTCGTCATGTATCTCTGTCCTGCCCGCGATCAGATCATCCCGGAAATCCTGAAATGACCGGTTAATGGTTTCATCCACAATCTCGCATCTTTCTATATCAACCAGTTTACCTCCCTCCACATCCATAAATCCAATCTCAGGGATCTTTTCTTCGCTAAAACCGATGTGGTATTCGGCTTTTCCCCTGTACCCGAAAACCTCAGGAGATGGGATGATCTCCTTTACAGGAGGCGATCCAAGCCTTCCGATCCTCTCAAATGACTCTACAACCTGCCTTCTTTTCATCTCAAGCTGATATTTATACAGGATATGTTGGTACTGACACCCGCCACATTCAGAAAAATGGAGGCATTTCGGTTCAGCCCTCTGAGGCGAAGGAACTACTATCTTCTTTATTTTACCTCTCAAGTACTTTTTCTTAACCCCTGTAATCTCTACCTCCACCACATCACCATCCACCGTGAAGGGAACAAAGATAACCATATTATCGACGCGGCCGACGCCATCGCCACCAAAGGCAACAGTATCTATCCTCGTCTCTATAATGTCTCTGATTTTAATATTCATATTCTTAAGCCCGCCTGGAATTCATCCTCACTTAGCACCTTTTGGAATATCCGTAAACACAGTTACGGAAAAAGTATTTTCCTTTACAATCACCAAAAATGCTGGTATTTTCCATCACCGATTTACGATCAAAAGAGGAAGAAAGCTTGGAAGATCAAAATATACATCGCCTGACGCACGATGGCAAAGAAATCATCCTGATCGGCACCGCCCATGTCTCCCGTGAAAGCTCGGAACTGGTCGAACGGGTCATCTCGGAGGAAAAACCGGATACGGTATGCGTTGAATTATGCAATTCACGGTTTGAAGCAATCAAGCAAAAAAAGAAGTGGCAGGAAACCGATATCGTCAAGGTAATTCGGAAAAAGCAGACTTCCCTATTGCTGTCGCAACTGCTGATGGCCTCATTTCAGAAAAAGATTGCCGATAAATTCGGCATCAAGCCCGGCGAAGAGATGCTGCGCGCCATAGACAAAGCAGAAGAAATGGGTGCAACAATCATCCTTGCCGACCGGGATATCCGCATAACACTCCTGCGTACCTGGCGGATGATGCGGCTCTGGAACAAAATCAAGCTCCTGCCCGGGATGCTCCTGTCCATATTTATCTCTGAAGACATAAGTGAGGAAGATATAGAAAAGCTGAAACAGGGGAATGTACTGGAACTGGCCCTTGAAACATTCGGACAGGAACTCCCGGAAATAAAAACCGCACTTATCGATGAAAGAGATAAATATCTGGCTCACAAAATCGAAAATGCCCCCGGATCCAGGATTGTCGCTGTAGCGGGTGCCGGACATGTCCCCGGAATCTTGAAAAATATCGGGAAGGAGATAAATCTTGCCGCCGTTAATCAAATCCCACCCAAAAGCCCCTGGGGAAAGGTTTTTGCGTGGGGCATTCCCGCGGCTGTAATTGGACTGATAATAGCCGGGTTTTTTTATTCCGGAACTCAGGCGAGCCTGAACATGATTAAATGGTGGGTGGTTATCAACTCGATACTTGCCGGTCTTGGCGCTATTGCCGTACTGGCGCATCCGGCTACCATTGCCGCTTCGGTAATTGCGGCGCCTGTCACCTCACTGAATCCGATGATAGCGGCCGGGTGGGTGGCAGGACTTACGGAAGCAACTCTTCGGAAACCCCAGGTCAAAGACTTCATGGACCTTGGAGAAAACATCACCTCGGTGCGCGGCTTCTGGCGCAATAAAATCACCCGGATCCTGCTGCTGGTGGCCTTCGTCAACCTCGGCAGTTCCATCGGCACCTTTGTCGCCATTCCGCTGATGATGAGATTTTTTTAAACAGAAATATAACTACTCAGCCACAAAGTCACCAAGACACAAAGTGTAGAAATTAATTATATTTTCCAATAATCTCTGGAAATTTTTGTTAACCAAATACCTCTTGTTATCGTAAATTATCATATAATTTTAGTGACTTCGTGTCTTAGTGGCTGAGTAGTTA
>JADFWA010000039.1 GCA_015222855.1 Pseudomonadota bacterium
GAGCATATTGGCGGCAACGCGTCGGACTTTCTGACCACAGTTAAGGGTCTTGAAGCCCCCATGCATGATCCCAGGGCCTCTCACGGCTACGGTCTGGCTTATGCCGTTTCGCCCAGGGGGGCGTGTCACATGGCCAGCCTAAACTATCCGGTCGAAGGCGGTGGTATGTATCTGCCCGAAATCCCTGAACTGGCAGATGAGATAACCGGGATGAGCAGTGAGGGCAAGGCGAAATTGAACATCGCCTGCCAGGATTTCGGGATGTTCTTTTCAAACTGTGCCATCTTTTGTAATCTGGGTGCGATGCCACTGAACGCAACCCAGGCTGTGGACATGGTAAATCATGTTACGGGATTTGAATACACCCTTGAGGAATTAATGCGGTTTGGCAGGAGGATCTGGTACTTGAAGCGTGGTTTGTCAAATCTGTTTGGAGCCAGGGCCGGGCACGACGGGCTTCCCAAAAGGCTTCTGACGCCAATGGAGACAGGCCCTACAGAGGGAAGTGTACCCGATATGGAACTAATGTTGAAGGAGTTTTACGAGCTGCGGGGATTTAATGACGACGGGGTGCCCAAAAGAGAGGTTCTTGAGGAACTTGGCTTAGCGGAACTGGCGGAACTTCTCTACAGGGGGCAATGACTCAGCTTTTGGGTGTTATTGATATCTTGAATACCTCCGGCGGGTCTTCAATGTTTTTCAGTTTTTCTTTACCCAGGCTTGAAACCTTAATATCAAGGGCTTTTTTTGCAAAGTTGTACACATCTGCAGAGATACATATACCTCCGGGTTCCGCAAGAGGTTCAATCTTGGAGGCAATATTTACTCCGCTTCCAAAAACGTCATTGTCCATTATCAAGATGTCTCCGATATGTATTCCGATGCGCACCAAAATTTGGTTAAATTTCTCTTTATCTTTATTGTATTCCAATAACTCGTTCTGAATATTTATAGCGGCTTTAACAGCATCCACCGCGCTTTTAAATCGAACCAAAAATGAATCACCAATAGTTTTGATTTCCCTTCCTCTGTTTTTTGAAATTTTTCTCCGTATTATTTCGTTATGTGTCAACAGTTTTGAGTAGGTGCGCTCCTCATCCTTTTCCATATCTTCACTGAAGCCCACGATATCCGTGATCATTATAGCTGCAAGCGCCCGGTAGCCTATTAGTTTTTCAATTTTCCTGTGGAGCTCTTCGAAATTGTAAGGTTTTACCACATAATCGTTGCCCCCCGCCTCTATCACTTTCAGCACATCCTTTCTTTGCGCCTTTGCGGTTAGAAAGATAACGGGTATATGTTTTGTAATATCCGACTCTCTCAGCCGTCTGAGCACTTCATATCCATCCATCTTAGGCATCATAATATCCAGGATAATCAGGTCCGGCATATTTTCCGAGGCGTACTCAATGGCCTTTTCCCCGCTGTCCGCATCTATAACATCATAACCCTCCTCCTCAAGATTGTAGCGGAGGATTTTTCTGATTTGACTTACATCATCTACTATCAGGATCGTTCTTCTTTCATCCATTCGCGATTTCCCTAATTCCTGTCAAAAGGCAGCAACACGGTAAATGTGGAACCTTTACCCGGTTTACTCCTTACGGATATTTTCCCTCCATGAGATTCAACAATATGTTTTACAATTGATAATCCCAATCCTGTTCCTGATATCTCGTAGCTGTCCGAGCTGTCAACTCTGTAAAATTTTTCAAAAATGTGAGGGAGGTCCTCACTGTCGATTCCTATTCCCTGGTCGGAGATATCACATTTTATCATCTTCCCTTTAACTTCGGCTTTAATGGCTACCTTTCCGCCGTCGGGTGAAAATTTAACGGTGTTGTCTATCAGGTTTAAGAATACCTGAAACATTTTATCCCTGTCTGCCAGCAGATCTGGTAAGTCCGAAGGGATATCAACGACTATTTGGTGTTTGCTGCTAATATTTTCAAGGTCTCTAAATACCGTCTGTATGCTGTCGGAGAGACGAACGGGACCCAGTTCTATCTCAAATCTTCCTGATTCAATACGGGAAATATCCAGGAGATCGTTCACCAGAGCGGCCAGCCTATCTGTTTCATCGCTGACCACGGTAAGAAATTCTCTCCGGGTTTCGTAGTCGCCGGAGTCCACCCGGTTGAGCAGGGTTTCGACATAGGATTTGATGACACTTAGTGGTGAGCGCAGCTCGTGAGAGACATTTGAAACAAATTCGCTTTTCATCTCATCCAGTTGTCTCAGTCGTTCAAGCTCCTTTGATGCTGACATATCCCTGAGAACAATAATTATACCGATACGATTACCTTCATCGTCGAGCAGCAGGGAAGAATTTATCCCCAAAGGGATTTTCAGGTCTTTGATCGGAGAATATTCGAACAGGGTGTCAAGTGTAAAGCCATCTTTTATAGTTCTTTTCTTTACATTGTCAATCATTTTGACTAAATTTTTAGCCAGGGTATCTTTATAGTTGACTCCAATAATATCTCCGGATGGAAGTCCCAGCATGGCCGTGGCATTCTTGTTTATCTGGGTAATCCTGTCTTCCGTATCCATGGTGATAATTCCGTTATTTATGCTTTCCAGAATGTTTTTGATGTATTCTTCTGAATGACTCAGTTTTGAGTACAGGTCCTGATTCTCCAAGGCTATACCGGTCTGGCTGGCTACAAACGAAAGGTGTTTCATATTCGCCTGTGTAAAAACATCTTTTTCCGGGTCAGAGAATATTAATAAAAAACCTAAATCTCTTTTAGCGCCCTGCAACGGAAGTATACTGATAAAGCTATTATTTTTTTGATCAGGGCGTTTGAAGGAGGATATATGGGCCCATCGTCCTTCTTTTAAAACCCAGTCTATTATTTCGTAATCCAGCTCATAACTTTTCAGGTCTTTTTCCGAGACCCCCCGAAGTCCCGACACCCGATAGGAATTTGAATCTCCATGGTAAAGATATAAAATGCATGAGTTATAGTTAATAATTTCGTTAACCAGATCAAGGAACGTATTGATGATCTGGTTGAAATCAAATTTGGAAATTATCTGTTTGCTTATATCCTGCAGGACGGTCAACTGGTCTATCTGCTCGGTCAGATCGGAGATAGTTTTTCGCAGGAAAAGGGTATCTTCTTCAATGGGCTTAACATTCATATAAGATCACCAACTTAATATCAAATATCAAAACGCAAAATTTAAAAGTAAAATGATTTGTAATCTTCTTTCTTTGTGCCTCTGTGCCTTTGGTACTTTGTGCCTTTGGTACGGGTGTATTGCTATACGCCCCTACATACCTGAGTAGTTACATTTATTTTACGAAAGGCAAAGAGGTATCGGCAGTTGCAACCTCTTCCTCCATTTCTGAAAACAGGCGTTTTATGGTTTGTTTGTTAAGGTTCAACAATTCCCATGACTCTTCATTTATGCAGGGAACCTTACCGTCTCCCCCGTTACCCATGCCTATCGCCCGGCAAAGCGCGTCTGCCAGATGTACTATGGCGGCTATCCTCATCGATTCATTGGCGAGCGGGGGATTATGGTGAAATCGGATGGCTTTTATCAATGCCGGTGGTAAATTCCATTTATCCGCCACGACGCCTCCCACTGCGGCATGGTCAATGCCCAGGAGCTGTTGCTCCGCGTCTCTTATGAGGATTTCTTTTTCCTTTACCAGGCGAACTACGCGGCCAAAGTCCTCATTAAAATGTGTATCCATGACCAACTTTCCCAGGTCGTGAAGCAATCCGCATATAAAAGCCTCTTCAAGGTTCTTTATTCCCAGCCTCTTTGCGATGAGCTTTGATGTAACGCCACAGGCAAGCGAGTGTTTCCAGAATCCTTCCCGATCAAAATATTTATTCTTCCCTTTTGATGGAAACATGTCGAATATGGATGCGGTAAGGACTATATTTCTGATATTGGCAAAACCAAGTATAACTATGGCATGTGTGATGGTGGTTATTTTCCTGGGGAACCCATAAAACGCGGAATTGGCCGTCTTTAAAACCTTAGTGGCAAGAGCCTGATCATAGGAGATGGCCCTTCCTACTTCCAGGGCAGAGGATTTAGGATTCTGAGTAATCTGGATGACGTTGTTGACCACAACCGGTAGTGTAGGAAGATCATGAACTTTTGCAAGCCTTCTTTCTAATTTAGCCTGTTTCATCACTGCTACCTTTTTCTGTTATATATTCTTTGGCGGCAGCCATAAGCTCTTCCATAATAGCATTGCCCCTCACATCCGAAAATCTGTGTTCTAACTCTTCTATCGCCGTTAGTACCGGAGAAATGCTGTCTTGACTGTCATTTTTCTTGGTATTCTTCATGGGTACTCCTTATTCCCTAATCTTAGCTTCATAACTGTTAATGTGCAACAAAAATTCGGAAAAATCCGGTTGAAAACCTCGAAGTAGTGGTGATAGTAAGTATTTCGTGACGCCGGCACAAACATACTGCTTGTAAATGAAAAAATATTTTTCTATAATCGAAAAAAAGTCAAAAGAGGAGGAATATTCCTATGGGTGATAGAATGGTTAGAATACTGATGGCAAAGTTGGGAGATGGTTTTGACAATGCTATGTTAAGATTGGCCATGGTTTTTCGAGAGGCAGGATATGAAGTGATTTATACGGACGCGCAAGAACCTAAAACAATTGTTCTATCGGCCATCCAGGAATCGGTGGACCATATAGGGATAACGACGTTGAAAGGGGCGGACATTGAAAAATTCGCAGAAATTACAGAGCTGCTTGCCAGGGAAAATGCCTCCGATATCGGGGTGACGGCAGGGGGATTTTTAGCGGAAGAAGATATGCCCCGGGTCAAGGAAATGGGAGTAATAAAATTTTTCCCCATGGGCACATCCTTCTCAGAACTGGTCGAATGGGCCAGGGAGAATATTAAGGCAACTTAGAATCTTTATCCGCAACATCAACATCTATGTTTTTTGCGCGGATGTTGGTATCAGTTCAAACAACAATATTTAGTTAAAAGTGTGAAGTGAACTAAAGTGACCTAAGGTGCCTAAAGTTAAGGATTTTGATCAGTTAACTTTAGATCACTTTAGGCATTTTAAACTTTAGGCACTTCTTTATGATAGGGTGTGTCATGTTGAACGTAGGGTTAACAGGCGGAATAGCCAGCGGAAAGTCAACGGTAGCTAAAATGTTCCGTGAGAAGGGCGCATACCTGATTGACTTTGATGTCCTGGTGTACTCCCTGGAGGAGCCGGGGGCTCCTGCCTGGGAGAAGATTGTGGAGAGTTTCGGATCGGAGATTCTGAGGGATGACAGGACGATAGATCGTGAGAAACTGGGTGCAATTATCTTCAATGACAGTGAAAAGCGGGAAAAGCTGAACAGTATCGTACATCCCCTTGTCTTTGAAGAATGGGAACGGCAGATTTCCAACATAAAGAAAGAAAATCCGGATGCCGTAATAGTATCGGATATTCCCTTGCTTATAGAGGTGGGGAGGGTGGACGCGGTTGATGTGGTTGTGCTGGTTTATGTCTCTGCCGAGGAGCAGGTTCGAAGGCTCATGAGAAGAGACAGGTACAGCCGCGAAGAAGCCTTGGTTCGGCTCGATTCCCAGATGCCCATTGATGAAAAGCTTAGATATGCCGATTTTGTCATTAATAGCGGAGGTTCGCCGGAAGAGACAAGGGAGCAGGTAGATGATATCTGGGGGAGGTTGCTGGAGAGGGCAGGGTGGGCAGTGGATACAAACAAAATTCTGGAGGAGATAAGATGATAGAGAAAAATGTATTGACGGATTTTAGTTCCAGGGTGTCGGAGCCGGTAATTGATGCTTCTACCTATGTTCATCCACAGGCTGCCGTTATAGGGAATGTAATTCTCGGGAAAAACATTCTGGTCTCGCCGATGGCGTCCATACGTGGTGACGAGGGGCAGCCGCTTTATGTCGGCGATGATTCGAACGTTCAGGATGGAGTCATCATCCATGCCCTGGAAACCGAGCATGATGGGAAACCGGTGGAAGGGAACCTGTATGAAGTTGACGGCAAAAAGTACGCTGTTTATGTGGGAGACAGTGTGTCGTTGGCCCATCAGGTCCAGATCCACGGACCTGCCGTTGTTATGGATGATACCTTTGTAGGGATGAAGGTGTTGGTTTTTAAATCTTTTGTGGGCAAAAATTGCGTAATTGAACCCGGAGTTATCCTTATGGGGGTGACCGTGGCGGATCGCCGCTGTGTTCCCGCGGGTTCTGTAATAAATACACAGGAACAGGCGGATAACCTCCCGGAAGTAACGGACGATTATCCCTTGAAAGATTTGAACAAGGGTGTTGTTCACGTTAATACGTCACTGGCGAAGGCTTATCTTAAAAGAGAGCAGTAATCTCCATACTGTCCGGTACAATAATTGCTCGATTTAAAATTGTAGGGGTGGGGTTTATCCCCACCCGCGGGTAGGCTAAATAGGGAGGGCATAAAGCTCTCCCCTACATCTCAATATAGCGTAACCGGGGACAGCCATAAATTTGCAGGGGCGGGGTTTATCCCCGCCCGTGGGGTAGGCTAAATAGGGAGGGCATAAAGCCCTCCCCTACATCTCAATATAGCGTAACCGGGGACAGCCATAAATTTGTAGGGGCGTGGTTTATCCCCGCCCGCGGGTAGGCTAAGCAGGGAGGGCATAAAGCCCTCCCCTACATCTAGTTGCGATAACCTATCGCGGCCATCATTCAAAAATTTAGCCGGTGTGTTGCGTTCGGTTATGCCCGAAGGGGTGAGTGAAGAGCGCCTGATGCTCAACATCTTAAGCATATTCGGCATGGTGCTTTATTTTAACTTTGCCCGTGTAGCGGTTACACAGATGACCGGCTGCCAATATGACCAGGCTTTCAAGGCGCGTCTGGTGGAACATATAACCGATTTTTCCCTTACAGGACTGGGTGTAAGCAAGGAGGAGGAATCCCGGTGAAGCGAGACCTTTGCAAAACATTTCCTTTTGCCCAATTTCAATTAGAGGCGAAAGGCGAAAGGCGAAGGGTGAAGGGAAATAGAAAAAACCTTTTGCCTTTTGCCCTACATGTATTCCTGCGGTTAAAAACTTCAAGTTTTTTTGCACGGACAAACAAGTTTGTCCATGCCACGAACGAGATTGGACATTTTGCAAAGGCCTCGAAGCGTTCGTATCTTTTTCTTCCCGCGATCCTGGGAATTTTACTTATAATGAGCGGATGCATGAAAATGGGTCCGGATTTTCAGCGGCCCGACACGGGGGCAGGGGTGCCGGAAACGTATCAACACGCTCATGTCGATAAAATCTCTGTTCAACCAGAGGACCGGTGGTGGACCATTTTCAACGATCCGGAATTGAACCGGATTGTGGAGCAAGTCCTGAAAAACAACCTGGACATCAAAAAGGCTGCGGCCAGGATTCTGGAATTGCGGTCCCATTTTGTCCAGACCAGAGCCGACCGATTTCCCGGTTTAAGCGTGAAGGGTGAAGGTGGAAGGCAGCGCGTTTCCCCAGGCGTTGAGACGGATGTCTACAATCTTTCTCTGCCTGCTTCCTTTGAGCTGGATTTCTGGGGACGTCTGGCCCGGGCTCAGGAGGCTGCGCGGGCCGATCTCACACAGGTGGAGGAAAATGCCCGCATCGTGGCCCAAACGGTAGCAGCCGAGGCGATTACACTTTACCTGGAGATGGAATCCCTGGAACGGAGGATTCAAATAACAGAACAAAGTGTGGAAAATTACCGGCGTAACCTGGCCCTGGTGGAAAGGCGCTACGAAGGGGGTCTGACTTCCATTCTTGATTTGAGGCAGTCGCGCCGCGTCCTGGCCCAGGCTGAGGCATTCCTTCCCTCACTGCGGCAGGATCTGGGAATCAGGCAGCAAAAACTGGCCGTTCTCCTTGGACATTATCCGGGAACCAGACCGCCCAGGTCTCAACCGGAAGACTATTTTAAACGTCTCGCCCCGGTGCCGCCGGGGCTGCCCTCTGATCTCCTCTTGCGACGGCCGGATATCAGAGCGGCGGAGGCGAATTTGAGGGCGCTAAACGCCCGTGTGGGCGTTGCCAAGGCCAGCAGATTCCCCCGGATTACCCTGACGGGAAGCTTTGGCTACTCTAGCAGTGAACTTGACCGGCTCTTCCGGCCCGAGAGCGAGCTGTGGAATATTGCCCTTGGTGTTGCGCGGCCCCTTTTCGATGCCGGAAAATTGAAGGCCGGACAAAAGGCCGCCGAGGCAAGGTACAAACAGGAACTGGCCGAATACGCGAAGACGGTATTGACGGCATTTTCCGAGGTGGAAAGGGCACTCCTGACGCGGAAGGAACAACTGGAAAGGCGGGATCGGATAATGAATTTTCTCATGGAGGCCCGTGCCACCCAGAAGGTGGCCGAGAGCCGTTATGAGAGGGGGCTGGTGGATTACCTGACCGTTCTCGATGCCCAGCAGACCCGGTTTCAGGCTGAAGAAAATGTAGTCCTCGTTGACTTGGCCATTCTCAGCAATCGTGTTACACTGCACCGCGCACTGGGCGGCGGGTGGGCCGACCCGACTATGCCGCGTCGAGGGAAGGATTTGTAAAACCAAACATATGAACAAAAAGGAAGAAATTCAAAAATGATTTTCAAAAAGCTATCTGCCATGAGCAAGAAAAAGAAACGTCTTTTTCATTTTGCCGTCACCATGCTCTTCATCATCGTGGGGGTCGCCGGTTTAATCGCATTGACGGCAAGTAAATCTCAGCTGGAGAAATCAAGGCATGTTGCCCCCATGCCCATGGTCAGGGTGATTAAGATACATACGGGACCCAAATCTATACATATCCGGGGTGAGGGCACGGTGAGACCGCTCAGGAAAATCAATCTTGTTCCTCAGGTGGGAGGCAAAGTGGTTTATGTTTCCCCTGCTCTGGTCGACGGAGGGGAATTCCGCAGAGGTGATACATTACTTACTATAAATCCGGTGGATTACGAGTTGGCCGTTACCCTGGCCAGGGCCAGAGTGAAGGATTCGGAAAGCAAACTCAAGATAATACAGGAAGAGGCCGCGGTGGCACAGGAAGAGTGGTGTGTCCATTATGCCGGCAATTCCGATACACAAAAAAAGGCGCCACCCCTTGTGGCCAAGGAACCGCAACTGGCGGCTGCCCAAGCTCAGCTTGATGCCGACCGGGCGAATCTGAAAAAGGCCTTTCTGAACCTTGAAAGAACGGTACTCAACGCTCCGTTCGACGGTCGTGTAAGTGAAAAAAATGTAGATGTGGGGCAATATGTATCACCGGGGCAGACCTTGGCCGCCCTCTATTCCACCGATGCGGCAGAGATTGCCGTGCCGCTGGAAGACGAAAACCTGTTCTGGTTTGACGTGCCGGGATTCACTCCCGGAAATGCCCCCGGATCTTCCGCAACGGTCAGGGCAAGGCTTGCCGGACGTGATCTCGTCTGTCCGGGAAGGGTCGTTCGCGCTGAAGGTGAGCTGAATGAAAAAACGCGGATGATCAATATAATCGTGCGGGTGGATAAACCCTATGCCAGGAAACCGCCCCTTGCCATGGGTCTCTTTGTAACGGTGGAAATCGAAGGACGTGTTCTGCCCGCCGCCGCCGTCATCCCCAGAACGGCCCTCCACCAGGGTAACGTGGTCTGGGTGGTGAATGGTGACGGGGTGCTCCGATTCCGCAAAGTGGATGTGGCGCACCACCAGGGTGAAGGGGTCATCGTCCGGTCCGGTCTCAAGGACGAAGAGATGGTTGTTATCTCTCCACTCAAGGCAGTTACTGACGGTATGGTTGTACGGACTGCGATTATAAAGGAGCCGAAATGAAGGGAGCCATCGCCTGGTTTGCCGAGAATCGCGTCGCGGCCAACCTGTTAATGATGTTTTTGATACTGGCCGGTGTCATCACGTGCACGACCATAAAACTGGAGATTTTTCCCGAGACTTCTCTGGACCGTATTTCCATCACCACGGAATATCCGGGCGCTTCTCCCGCCGAGGTGGAGGAGGCCGTCATCCGGCGGATCGAGGAAAGGCTGTCCGGTCTGGCCGGCATAAAGCGGATTGATTCCACAGCCCGGGAAGGACTCGGTGTCGTGACCATTGAGGTCATGAAGGACTGGGATCTGAAGAAGCTCCTCGATGAGGTAAAGGCCGAAGTTGACCGTATCACCACCTTCCCGGATGAGGCTGAAAAGCCCGTGGTCCGCGAGGTAACCCGCCGGGTCGAGGTAATCAATCTTGCCGTTTATGGCGACGTTCCAAAATCGACAATCAAATATTTAACGGAAAAGATCAAAGACGACATTACAAA
>JADFWA010000040.1 GCA_015222855.1 Pseudomonadota bacterium
CCATGAGCATCTGGCCTATCTTTGCGTCGAGAGTTTCATCTGGGAATCCCCCCATCTCCCCCTTTACTAAAGGGGGGTCAGGGGGGATTTTCTTCAGGGTGTCCGAAGAGGAGGTTGCCGGAAAGAGGAATATCCAGAAAATCGAGAGGAAGAGGCGGGTGATAAATTTTACGCCAACTTTTGTTATTTGATAATTTGTCCTCATCTCGATCCAAATCTGATGGAGCATTGTTTTATAATACTTTTGGCCTTTTTCCGCAGTTCCAGCGCGAAGCCGTCACCGTTTTTCAGCGCGTCTTCCATGGCTGAGAGTGTGTCATAGTAAAGATTCCAGCCGAGGCGTTCCTTTTCGTAACACTGCTTGAGAGCGCTGTTTTCGCCGCCTGCAAAACCGAGAGCGGCCATGATGCGTTTTGCGCCCATTTTGACGAATTCAAGTCCCTGTTCCTCTTTGTCCTCAGTAAAAAACGATGCCGCCTTGAGGCCGAAGCGCAGGTACACGACAGATGCCGGAATCCTGGATATGAAACAGCCCGTGAACGGATCGATGGCATCCTTCAGCCTTGCGACATCCCCTGTGAGCGCCCTGGCATATGCGGAAAAGTACAGTATGCGGACGTAGTCACCGACAAGTTTGGCTACGTATGCGGACTGGATTGCTTCCTGGGCGAATGCCTCCTTGTCATGGCGCATGATAAGTCCGTCCTTGTGGACATAGGCGAGTCTTGTGCCCGGATCGGGTAACACGGAGAGGATATAGGCCTGGTCCTCCGCCCGCCCGATGAAAGAGGGGGTAAAGGGGCGATGGCGGCGGAGGCTGTCGATGAGGATGCCATTCGTTCCGCCGGTTACGTGGATGCGCTGGATGCATCTTCTTTTGCCGTTCAGCTTGTCTGTTGTGTAGCGTGTCATCATCTCTGCCTCGGTCGAGAGCGCCTGCGGCAGCGTGCTGAAGAAAATGTGTTCATCCGGTAAAAGCGGCCGGTCCGGAAATGTAACATCAGGTGTGAAGAGGGATTTGCCGATGTCCCGCTCATTGACGAGTGCCCCGGCTATCATGCCGAGTTCCACAGGCCGTCCGTCGGAATCAAGACCGTGTGCCCCCCAGAGCGGCGTTTTAAAATGTTCGAAGGCAGAAGCGCCTCCTTGCTCCACGAGTTCTTTTTGCGGAAAGACCTGGTCAAGATCGATTTTGAACGTTGCCCTTATTTCCGGCTGGATAAGGATATTCCAGAATGGGGCGATTGCCTTCAGGAAGTTGTAGTGCCTGCCGTATTCACCATCCACACCGAACATGCTGAGGAGTTCTCTTGCACCTTTGCACTGCAGATAATGCGCGGCGGCGGGGACGAGGATTTCGTTTAGTATTTGCTGTGTGTCTGCTTCGGTGAAGACGTAAACATCTATATCTTTCAAGCTGCCTGAGTGTGCGAATTCTTCTTCGATGTAGTTTTTGGCGATGTCATGGAGACCGTGGTGGGTTACAGAGGCCGACAATACGCAGGTAATTTTTGCGTTGCGTGACATATTTCCACGGTCACGTTCAAACTCGATGGTTGCATCCAGTCCACGCAGGCCGTAAAGGATTTCGTTTTTCTCCGGCTCGACGCCTATCTGGACAGGATGGTCGTACCAGTAGAGCTGTGGCTCGCGGGCAGTATCAAGGAGCCTTTCTTTAAGGTGGTCGCTGAGATGAAGCTCGTACGGAGATTTTGATGCCGGTGGGATGGTGAGGAGGGCATTCGAGGTGAAGAGTATCTGGCCGGCCGGGTCGGTGATCGGAGTGTTGTTCAGTTTATCAATGGTGACGGTGCGTTTTTCCCTCAATGCTTTCAGGTGTTCCTGTTTGTTTTCCCGGATGCCGTTTGCTTCCGGGAAAAAGACCGCCCAGATTTTTTCTGTCGTTTTTTCGGCGTTGTTCAGGGTTTCTTTATCTGATGCCCAGCGGGCGAGGGTCTTCAGCCGGTTGGCAAAATCGGGGTCATGCCTGCACATGCTGTTGATTTCCCAATGAACCAGATTTATCCCATTTATGTAAAACCTGGCTGCGTCCGCCCATTCTGATGAGTTTATCATACTGTTCAGAAAGCGCTTCGCACGCTCGAATGCCGGGTGCATGTCGCCTGCAAGGGTGATGAGGAATGCGGCGTTCAGCGCCTGGGCAATGCCGGCATTTTCGGTGCGATCTTCGTCAAATTGGCAGGCGGGGTCGAAGATGGAGAAGGTGTTCTTTTCCTCTTCCGGCTGCATCAACGCGGAGATAACGGATTCAAATTGTTTAATCATTCCTAAAGACCAAGGTAGCCTTTCTTTATATTTTTATCCGCCTTTTCTCCGAAGGTATACCGAAAATACATCTGTGCAAATTCACTTCCGGGGATTGTTCCCCTGACCTCACCCTGATACTCAAGGGTCAAGCCCTTACCGGGCACATAGGTGGTGATGGATGTCTTTCCCGGCGCCATATCCTTGTCAAACCATGAGGCAAATTTTTCGATATCCGCTCTATGTGCCTTGACCAGTTCCGGAGAATTGTTCTTTTCGAACAGTTCGATGATGCCTTCCTGAAGCTTTTTGGCCGTGGCCTTCTTTGTTAGATATTGCAGATGGAAGCATTTTACCTGCTCCGATTCGATCGCCTCTTTAGCATCTTTCGCCGGGGTTTCCAGATAGAATCCCCCTGCATAAACTTTTACAAACCCTAACTTTTTCAGGTATGCCACGCCATTGAGTTTCAGGGTTTTGCCTGCCACAACCTTTTCTCCCGGAAATTTGATTCCCAGAATCTCCATATCCCCCGCGTAGCCGGTTCCGGCAAACACCATTAAAGTAAATACAGTGACAAAAATAAACGCTAATTTCTTCATCTCAGCTTCCTCCTTTTTTACTTGTGAAGTCTACGCCTATGGCATAGTTGTTGTCCTGTTTCATTAGTTTAATTGGTTATATTTGTTTCATTGGTTAACTAATTGAACCAATCGAACCAATGGAACAGATGTAGGGCAAAGCTTTAGCTTTGCTTGCAGGGCTAAAGCCCTGCCCTACCTTGTGCCTTTGG
Organism: Pseudomonadota bacterium; assembly: GCA_015222855.1. Taxonomy (GTDB): domain Bacteria; phylum Desulfobacterota; class Syntrophia; order Syntrophales; family JADFWA01; genus JADFWA01. The sequence continues at coordinate 3,059 of JADFWA010000040.1, forward strand.
AACTATGTGCCTTTGTGCCTCTTTTTATCCAGAATCTCTCTCATTTTTTGAGACAGGTCTTTCAGATTGAACGGCTTCTGGATAAAGCCGTCACAGCCGCGTTTCAACATCTCCGTTCCGACATCGGTAATCATCTCCCCATCATCTACAAAAAGCACTACCGCTATTACACCAGCCGGATTCTATACTAAATATGTTTAGAATTCAACGGCCTTCTTTTTCCAGGGTCTACGACAAATTTATGGGTAAACTTGACAAATCTTTTTATTTGCCCTATAATCTGATTGCTTAGTGAGTAATCAGATTATAGGGGGCGCTTATGAATAAAAGACTTAACGAGCTTGAAACGAAAAGAAGATCTCTGTATAAGAAGTTAGAAGAAATAGGAGATTTCAGACGTGGAACAATCTCTGTCAATTATCGAAAGTGTGGCAAGAAAAATTGTGCCTGTGCAAAACCAGGGCATCCTGGTCATGGGCCTCAGTACTTATGGAGCACAACCATCAAGGGAAAGAGCTATGCCAGGAATTTAAGATTGGGTCCTGAACTGAAGAAATACATGGAAGAGACTGCAAACTATCGAAGGTTCCTGAAACTATACGATGAAATAGTCCTGTTAAATGAGAAGATCTGTGATCTACGTTCCGTTCCTGCAATAGAGGACAGGGGTGATGCGGAGGCGCTCAAAAAAAAATTACAGATGCACTTCAGAAAGAAATACAGAAAGAGGTTGACCGTATTGTAGGTTTATCTTTCAGGGACAGGGATAAACTTGGTCATATTGACCTTGAATCACTTGAGGTTCATATTCGTTCTTCCATGCATCGCGTTGGCAGCATAATGCTGGAGAAAATATTAAACTCGGATAGTGGTGATTACCGGGGCCGTACTTTGCCTTGCAAGAAGGGACATGACTTTGAATTCAAGGAGTACAGGGACAAGAAACTGCTGACGGTTTTAGGGCCGGTGACGGTAAAACGCGCTTATTATTTTGATCGGGTATGCAAAAAAGGGTACTGTCCGAAGGATGTTGTTTTGGATATCGTTGGTACTTCCTTCAGTCCTGGAGTTAGGCGTATTATGGGCAGAGTCGGGGCTTATAGACCTTTTGGCCTTGGACATGAGGATATTAGGGAGATGGCTGGCATCTGTGTGGATCCCAAAGAGATAGAGAGGGCTTCTCACCGATTAGGGGCGGAGGTAGAGGAGTTTTATAGGAAAGAGGCCAAATTATTTCTATCAGGCAAGATAGTTCCCATCCGGGTTGCTCCTACGATGTATGTTTGCGTAGACGGTACAGGCGTTCCGGTTGTGAAGGCAGAGACGGCAAACAGGCAGGGTAAGGGTAAAGACGGTCATGCGAAGACCAGGGAAGCAAAATTAGGATGCGTATTCACACAGACCACCTTAGATAAAAAGGGTTATCCGATCAGGGATGAATCCTCTACCAGTTATGTTGGCGCCATTGAAACGGCCGAGGTATTCGGGAGTCGAATTTATGCGGAGGCACTGTCTCGTGGTTTAGAAAAGGCGCAAAGGATTGTAGTGATAGGAGATGGGGCTCCCTGGATATGGAACATTGCGGATGAACAATTTTATGGAGCGATTCAGATTATTGATATTTATCATGCACGGGAGCACTATTGGAGTGTTGCCCGGGCGGTGTTTGGCTGCGATAAAGAGACAATAAAAACATGGACTGATGAACGGCGTAGTGAATTGAACCATGGAAAGGTAGAGCAAGTTATTGAAGCCATAAAAAACCTATTGTCCTTTACCGAGGATGGAAAAGAGTTGCTGGAAAGAGAAATCGGTTATTTTGAAAAAAATAAAGAGCGGATGCGTTATAATGATTTCAGAAGACAGGGTTTATTCATCGGCTCCGGGGTGGTAGAAGCGGGTTGCCGTGTGGTGATCGGTCAACGGCTCAAACAGTCTGGTATGCACTGGACAGTTCGAGGAGCAAATAATATTATCGCCTTACGTTGTTGTATCCTCAGTAATCGATGGGAAGATTTTTGGGAGTACAGGGCCTGTGGTTAATATATGTTACCCATAAATTTGTCGTACACCCCTTTTTCCACAAAATAGAGATTGACCCTTCCAACACAGTAGGACAGGCGTCCCGCCTGTCCATAATGGTGAATCGCTTAGACAGCCG
>JADFWA010000041.1 GCA_015222855.1 Pseudomonadota bacterium
ATATACAAGGATTACAAAAAACTCTTTAAGGATATTGAGGGTGATAAGCTGCCGAAGACAACGGCGGGATTTCGGTTTTCCATAAACTCCCAGCATACCAAGAGTAAGGGAGATGCTTATATTTACGACGTTTATTTCAGCAAGAAGTAAAAACCATGACAAGGGCATGATATTTTTTGAAAAATATGAACCCGTTCCCAATTCCTGTTGATTTTTTTACATTTTTCTTTCAGAGAAAGATCTTACAGAAGACAATACCCCTCCTTGCCAGTTTTAAACTGACCTACCGCTGCAACCTTCGGTGCAACGGCTGCCCCTTCCACCTGCGGGCAGATGAAGGTAACTCCCACATGAGCCGCGAGACGGCAATCCGGGCATTGCAGGAATTGAAAAAACTTGGCACATGCATCGTTGTATTTGAAGGGGGCGAACCATTTCTCTGGAAAGACGGGACTTATACATTTAATGATCTCGTGCGTCACGCGAAAAAACAGTTTCCCAGAGTTGCTGTTACCACCAATGGAACTTTCCCACTCGATTCACCTGTGGATGTTTTATGGGTCAGCCTGGACGGGATTAAGGAAACCCATGATCGTCTGAGAAGCCGGTCTTTTAACCGTATCTGGACAAACCTCAAGACAGCTAAACATCGTAAAATCCTGATCCACTATACCATGAACAAGGAAAACCGGCATGACCTGAACGATCTGGCAGAAGAGTTGCGGCATGTACCGGCGGTCAGAGGTATAACGGTACAGTTCTTTTACCCCTATGGACAGGGGGAGGATGCGCTTGCCCTTTCGCCGACCGAGCGAAGGGCTGCCGTGGAAAATGTCATCCGGCTTAAAAGGCAGGGCTACCCCATTTTAAACTCTGAAAGCAGACTGCGGGCCATGATTGAAAATAAATGGACGTGTCACGATGATATCCTCATCAATGTAGATCCGGACGGTTCGATTACGACGGGATGTTATGTCAGGAATCGAGGAGAGGTGTACTGCAAGGAGTGCGGTTTTACGCCTGTGGCAGAGGCATCAGGCGCCATCGATCTACTGCCGGGTTCGCTGCTTGCGGGCTGGAATATCTTCATCAGGAATTAAAGTGGGTACGACAATAACGGTTTTTATCACCACATAATGCAACGAAGATAGGTCGAGGGATGGAATTGTAGGGGTTGAAATTTGTTGACAAATATCATTTCTATGATAATTTATTGTCAAAATAAGGGGACAGGGGGAGTATCATGCCTTTAATTAGACCAATCTCCGATTTAAGGAATCGAGCCAACGAAATATCAAAGCTTTGCCATAGCGAAGACCAGCCTATATTCATAACCAAAAACGGAAAAGGCGATTTGGTTGTGATGAGCCAGACCCATTATGAGCGTCTTCATAGTTTACTTGAGCTATATCAAAAACTTGGGGAAGCCGAGGCATTGGATGCAGCGGGCGAACAGGGGATAACGCACCGTGAGATAATTAGACGTTTAAGGGCAAAGATTACATGAGTAACCCTTACGAGATTCTCTACTTAAGCACAGCAGAAAAGGACATTCTTGACATTTTTGAATATATCAAGAAAGACAATCCCTCTGCTGCTGTCTCACAACTTGAAAAATTTGATAAGTCTATTTCTCAGTTAGCGATAAATCCATTACTTGGCGTAGTTCCCAGGGATGAGCGGCTCAAGAAGCTCGGATACCGGATGCTGATTGTTGACAAGTACCTCGTGTTTTATGTTGTCAAAACAGAAACCATTCAAATACGTCGCATTATTCATGGAGCCCGTCTATATAGCTTTCTCCTCTGAAAAAGCATGACAGTCCGCATTCTTATACCCTATGTTTGTGGTATAACTATTTTCTAAATTCTTCGCCTCTGGCAAATTCGAGCATAAAGACGGGAGCCAGTTTCAAGCCGGGTTTTAAAAATAATTCGTAACTCGCGCTCGATGAGTCGGTCTTCACTTTTTATGAAAGGTTTTTTGTATGCTTAACGATCTCGATAATTTCTTTGTAGAAGAAGATATTTGCAAGGTCCTTTTGGGAAACGGTCTCATTTCTCAAGACCAGGTAAAAGAAATCTCCAGGAAAAAGTTGGCGGTTGAGAAAAAGCTGAAAAACCGCCAGGACGGTCAAGAAATCTCCTTTGCTTCCGGTACAAGAAGCGCAGTTTCCACAACAATAGTCGATGTCATAGATTACTTAAAGCTTTCCAGGGCCGATGGTAAATCCGGGATAGTAGACGAGGAAACTATTTACCAGACCCTGGCAAAAGAATGGGGAATTCCTTATAAGAAGATTGATCCCCTGGAATTGGACCTTAATCTGGTTACCACTACCCTTCACCGTAACTTTGCCATGAAAAACCTGGTTCTTCCCATCGACATTAGGGATGGATATCTGACCGTGGCGTCTCCGTATCCCTTAACCCTTGAGGTCATGGACGATATCGCCAGGTTCAGTAGTTTAAAACTAAAGACTGTGCTTAGTTCCAAAAGCGATGTCATTAAGCTGCTAAATGAATTTTTCAGTTTTAAACGCTCCATTGCCGCGGCAGAGGATATGTTTGCCGGGTCTTCTGTGGATATCGGCAATCTGGAACAGTATGTAAAATTAAAATCAACAAAAGAACTCCCCTCCACCGACCGGCACATTGTTAACGCGGTAAACCACATACTTCTCTATGCCTTTGACCAGAGGGCAAGCGATGTCCATATTGAGCCCAAAAGAGACATGCTCCTGGTAAGGATGCGGATAGACGGCGTTTTACATACGGTCTATCAGCTTCCCAAAAAAGTTCATAACGCCATTGTCAGCAGGATAAAGACACTGTCGAGGCTGAATATGGCTGAAAAGAGAAGACCCCAGGACGGCAGAATAAAAACTGATAAAGGGGACGTGGAAGTGGAGATACGGGTTTCCACTATTCCTGTTGCCTTTGGTGAAAAGGTGGTCATGAGGATTATGGACCCTGAGGTCCTTTTTCAGGATCTGGACGGGCTCGGCTTTACGCCCGCTGACCTGGAACGTTACAACAGGTTTATCAGCATGCCCCATGGAATTGTACTTGTCTGCGGCCCTACGGGAAGCGGGAAATCGACCACCCTTTATTCAACCCTTCGTAAACTTTCGACATCGGAAAAAAATGTTGTAACAGTGGAAGATCCAATCGAGATGATCCACGAGAATTTTAACCAGATTGCCGTGCAACCTGTAATTGATGTCACTTTTGCCAATATATTGAGGAATATATTAAGGCAGGATCCGGATATAATCATGGTCGGGGAGATGCGTGATCTGGAAACAGCCAGAAATGCCGTTCAGGCGGCATTAACGGGGCATCTGGTTTTATCCACCCTTCATACTAACGACGCTCCCACCTCCATCACCCGCCTTCTGGACCTTGGATTGCCTTCCTATCTGATTCAGGCCTCTTTGGTCGGTATTTTGGGACAGCGCCTTGCCCGAAAGATATGCAGTTACTGCATGGAATCTTATGAAATGGATGCCGTCGAGCTGGCTCGTATGGGTATCGAAGTGGGCAAAAAAGGCGCTGTAAAGCTGCGTCGGGGAAAAGGTTGCATCAGGTGCCGCAATACCGGTTATCGCGGCAGGACCGGAATATTCGAGGTGCTTCCTTACAGTGAATCTTTGAAAAATATGACAACTTCAAACACGGGTGTAGAGAAATTAAGAGCCCGGGCCAGGGAAGAGGGAATGTCCACCCTGCGGGAAAGCGCTGTTAGAAAACTCCTTGAGGGAATAACCACTTACCAAGAGGTTTTACGGGTTACATGGGAGGAGGTTTAGAATCTTTCGTTGGGTTTCGTTCCCTGGCCCAGACCTGGATTTGATACACTTCGATGCGACCCGATAGAATTGCGCCAGGGCGGGCCTCAACCCAACCTACGAACTAAGGCACAAAGTTTATTTGGCTCGCACCTTAAGGTTTTCATTCCATCCTGATCCTGTTTGCGGCAAGATGTGCTCTTCTTACAGGTTCCGGGAGCTTGTAGCCTGTGCAACTTGAGAGAACTACGTCGACAGCCCTCTGCAGTCCGATTTTGTGTCCCTGGGAGACGAATACGGGTTTGATATTCTTTTTGGTGCGCAGGACGGCGCCGACAATCCTGTCATCCAGCATAAGAGGGGAGTAATCTCCCACTTCATTCCCCGGTTCATCATATTTTCCGGCAAGCCTTGTTTTGGCACATCCTATTGCCGGTATATCGAGTAATAACCCCATGTGCGAGGCCAGACCAAGACCCCGCGGGTGGGCTATTCCCTGTCCGTCAAATATTGCGACATCGGGGGCATTCCGTAATTTTTCAAAGGCTTTGAGGAGTGGAGGACCTTCTCTGAAGGTCAGAAGACCCGGAATGTAGGGGAAGGTTACTCTTTCCGTAAAGGACGTCTCTTCTATAACCTCCATTGACGGGAACTCAAGGAGAACCACGGCGGCAAAAAAGAGATCACTCCCTCTGGAATATGAGATATCCGCCCCGGCAATTATCCTGATATTACTGGGTATGCCCTCGTCATGAAGGATCAGTTTTTCTCCCAAGTTTTGCTGGATATCGATTGCTTCTTCGTAGCTTACATCCCAGCTGTGCAGGTTTCTAATCTTCATTTGTGGAGTCAAAAATGGGGTGACAGGATTTCTTTTGCCTTATCTATGTCTATTCTAATCTGCTCGACAAGCTTTTCAGGGCCTTCAAATTTTACTTCACCCCGTATCCTGTCAATAAAGGAGATATCCAGGCATTTTTCGTATATATTCCCTCCAAAATCAATCAGGTGTGCTTCTATGGCGAGCTTTTCATTCGAAAAGGTGGGATTGAACCCTATATTTATGACACCCGGATGTCTGACCCCCTCTATTTTGGCGATGATTGCATAGACGCCGGTCGCGGGAATTACCTTTTCCGGCTCTATGTTTGCCGTCGGAATCCCTATGCCTGTTCCCCTCTGGTATCCCTTAACGACGGTGCCCCAGACGTTATAAGGCCTTCCAAGGAGTCTTGCGGCCAGAGCGACATTGCCGTCAAGGATTGCATGTCGTGTCCGTGTACTGCTGATTGCGATGTCATCAGCCTTTATTGCGTCAATAGCCTCTACCTGGAAACCCAACTTGTCGCCGAAGGATTTTAGAAACTCCTCATCACCTTCTTTACCCCTTCCAAAGGCATAATCATGCCCGATGAATATCTTTTTTAGGTGAAGTTTGTCCCACAGGATGTTCCTTACGAATTCCCCGGCTGTCACTCTGGCAAATTCCAGGGAAAACTTAATCAGGATGACCGCGTCTATCCCCATATCTTCGATAAGTTTAAGTTTTTCATCCAGAGTTGTTATCAGGAAAAAGGGCCTTTTCCCCGGATGAATGATCTTCTTGGGGTGGGGATCAAAGGTTATTACAACCGATTTTTTGTTCTGATTGAGCGCTTCGGAAATGACTCTTTCGAATATGTTTTGATGTGCCAGGTGAACGCCGTCAAAATTACCTATGGTAACAATAGAATTTCTGAATTCCGGAGTAATTTCATCCATGCTTTTAATAATATTCATTTACTGGCCTTCGTACCTGCTCCTTTGTAATAACTGCATTACCATAACACTAATGTAACTAAATTCAAGTTTATTTTCCCTTGACAGATTCCTTGAAATTTGTGTAGATTGGGGGCAAATTTTGGGTTGCCGAAGTGGCGGAATTGGTAGACGCGCTAGGTTCAGGGTCTAGTGGGTGTATGCC
>JADFWA010000042.1 GCA_015222855.1 Pseudomonadota bacterium
GTACAGATACGTCAAGGGCGGAAACCGGTTCATCGGCAATGATCAGTTTGGGCTTCAGGATAAGGGCCCTTGCCAGCATGATTCTCTGGCGCTGCCCCCCTGAAAATTCGTGGGGGAACCTTTTCATATGTTCCGGCAGCAGCCCGACTTCGGAGAGCGTCTTCTCTACCTCCTGCTTGCGGGATATTCTGTCTCCGATGCCATGGGTAAGAAGAGGCTCTTCCACTATCCGTTCCACTGTGAGACGCGGATTCAGGGAACCGAAAGGGTCCTGAAATATAATCTGTATCCCCTGGCGGAGTTTCCGGCGCTCCCTTGGATGCATCTCAAACATGTTTTTCCCCTGGAACCATACTTCACCGGATGTGGGAGTCAGAAGATTTAAAATGGTGCGGCTGGCGGTGGACTTGCCGCAACCCGATTCCCCCACAAGGCCCAGTGTCTCACGGTTCCCAACCGAAAAAGAGATTTCATCCACGGCGTAAACATATTTTTTTTTGCGGTTGAACAGACCGGATCGAACCGGGAAATATTTGCTCAATTTATACACTTCAAGCAGATTAGACATGATCGACTTTCCAGCATGCGACTTTATGTCCGGGACCAATTTCGTGAAGTTCAGGCTCCTTTTTTCTGCAGATATCTTCGGCTTCAGGGCATCTTGTGTTAAACCTGCAGCCTGACGGCAGTTCCATAAGGCTGGGCACCGTCCCGCTGATCTCGTAAAGTTCCTTACTGTCGAAATCTGAAGTAGCGCTGGGAATAGCACGCAGCAAACCCTTAGTGTACGGGTGCAAAGGCTTGTCAAATAGATCCGGGGTGGATGCGATTTCCATGACCTTACCGGTATACATAACCATGACTCTGTCGCTTGTCTCGGCGATTACCCCAAGATTGTGGGTGATCATTATAATGGCGGTTCCAAGATTGTCCCTCAGTTTCATCATAAGATCCAGGATCTGGGCCTGTATGGTTACATCAAGAGCCGTTGTTGGTTCGTCGGCGATAAGGAGTTCGGGTCGGCAGGCAAGCGCCATGGCGATCATAACCCTTTGCCGCAGTCCTCCCGAAAGCTCATGCGGGTATTCGCTAATACGGTTGCCAGGGTCAGGCACACCTACTGCTTCCAGAATATCAACAGATTCATCAAGGGCCTGTTTGTAGTGCATGTTCCTGTGAACCCGGTAAACTTCTGAAAGCTGGTTGCCCACCGTAAAAACAGGATTAAGTGCTGTCATGGGTTCCTGGAATATCATGCTTATCTTGTTGCCACGGATACCGCGGATATCCTTATCCGAGACGTTAAGCAGATTGTGCCCTTTAAATTGAATTTCCCCACCTGCAAAAAAAGCCGGGGGCATAGGCAGAAGGCGAAGGATTGACAGGGCGAGAACACTTTTCCCGCATCCTGATTCTCCCACTATTCCAAGGACCTCATTTTCGTTTACTTTGAGACTCACGCCGTCGACAGCCTTAACGATCCCTGCGGGGGTCTTAAAACAGGTTTTTAAGGAATTGATCTTTAAAGGCGTCATAGATATTACACAATTACGAAGTGTCGGCGTGAAATATTCTTTACAGGAATATATTGGCTGCTAAATAGCGCCACAAGGACTCTTTAAGACGAATAATCTAACAAAAGTTTCTTGTCAAGAATTTTGTTAATAAACTCGTAATAAATCTGATGGGATATTCTTAACCACAAAATGATGTGTAGTTGTCAGTTAATCTGTACTATATATTGAATCAGCAATTACAGATTTTGATTTTTTCTCACCATAGCATTTTTATTATTCTGAATCATATTTTTTTATGGCTTTTTCCAAAGGAACATCAATTGTGTTATAATACGTGAAAAAATTGAAAACATTATCCTTGAGAACCACCGAAAGGCGATTTGTATGATAAATCAGGGAACCGTATCTGCATTTAAGACGTGGTTTGCCGAGTATACAAAAACATTTCAATCAGGAAGCCCTGAAGACCAGCGGAACATCGAGCTGAAAGAGGCGCACACAAGGCGAGTGTGCATGGAGATCCTGGATATCGGCAACAACCTTGGTCTGAACGGCGAAGACTTGCATTTGGCAGAAGTGATGGCCCTTTTCCACGATATCGGGCGCTTTGATCAGTACGCACGTTATGGGACATTCTCTGATCTCAAGTCCGAAGACCATGCCATACTTGGAGTGAAGGTGCTTCGCAAAACGGGTGTTTTGGAAGTGCTTGACCAGTCAACAGCCGATTTGATCATGCGATGCGTTGCCTATCATAATAGGGCCTTTCTACCGGAAGACGAATCTGAGCGGTGTCTCTTTTTTGCCAGATTACTCCGTGATGCTGATAAACTGGATATCCTGCGGGTCGTTACGGATTATTACCAAAGGAAAACAGGAGATCGGAATGGGGCCATCGAACTTGGCCTGCCGGATACACCGGAGATTTCTCCGGAAATATGTGCGGATCTAATGGCGAAAAAAATTGTTAATATCGCATATCTCAAAACACTAAATGACTTCAAGCTTCTTCAAATGGGCTGGATTTTTGATGTCAACTTTTCGCGTACATTCCAGCTCATCCGGGAAAGACACTACGTAGAGATGATTCGCGATGCCCTGCCCCGGTCGGAAAAGGTCTCAGAAATCTATTCTACGGTTCAACCTTATCTGAAAGAACATTGTCAGGTCCCTGCACCGGTTTAATAAAATCTGTTCCCCAAAAAAGCTTTACCTGTTCAAACTGCTGCCTCTTTAACTAACTTGGGCAATTGGCAAAGGGGACGTCCGGCATCAACGGAAGTCCCGCGTTCTTGCTGCATCCGGCTCCGAGTAGGAACTCCATACGTCTCTGCGAAAGCAACTCACGCATATCTTGAA
>JADFWA010000043.1 GCA_015222855.1 Pseudomonadota bacterium
ATAACTGCGTGTAATTACTGGATTCCCGCTTTCGCGGGAATGACAGATTGATGAGTTTTGGACTTTTTACGAGTCCATCAATTAAACAAATGAAACTAATTGAACTAATAAAACCGTTCTGTTTTTCTTTGTGCCTTGTAACTACTCATACCTGAGTAGTTACTTTAACCTCTTCGATATACTCAATACCTTTCCCGCAACATCAGCGGGGGTTTTCCCCAGAACCCTGATCATCGGTTCCTTTCCCATATCACCCCGGTCAAAGATGATGTCGGGGATTGTGTCCTGCCTTGAGAGGACAGAATCAGTTCCCCATTCGAGAGAAGAACCCTCCTTCGCCTTTATTTCTTCCGGTTCATCCGATCGGTCGAAACTACCGATGTCGTATGCCAGTTCTCCGCATATTTTAACGATATCTTCGGAAAACCTGATATTCATTGCCGAGCGGTAGTCACCGTCATACCTCATGGCGGTCAGGATAATGCTGGTTATATGGTGTGATACACCAAAAGCAGGATCGCAGAGAGTTCGGGCATCTTCCCCAATCCTGATGATTCTCCCCGGAATGGCCGCAACATCATCAGCGCTGCGTGCGTAGGGGAGTGCGTAACCGAAGTTTGACTGTACCTCCGGGATGATGTTCCCGCATTTTTCATCTTTCAATCTTTGCAGGGCAGTTGCCAGTGCCTCAATGCATACACAGCGTTCACTCTCCCGTAAAATGGGGGCAAAATGGTTGGTCGGTCCATGCCCCCCGCCAATGCGGAGTGAAAACCTGATAACTGTTGTTATATATTCCTTCGCTCTTTTTACGGCTTCAAAAACGGACATTCCTTGGGCAAGCCCGGTGGCAATGGCGGCAGAATATGTACATCCCGTACCGTGAGTATCTTCCGTATCTATCCTTTCAGAGGTGAACTCGTGAAAGTTTTTACCGTCATAGAGGACATCCACGGCATCTCCTGTTAGATGTCCGCCCTTGACAACCACGTTTTTTGCCCCCAGGCCGTAAATAATTTTTGCCGATTTCTTCATATTATCAACGGATGATATCTTGATTTCAGACAGTACTTCGGCCTCGGGGATATTGGGTGTAATTATATAGGCTAAAGGCAAAAGTTCTTTTATCAGGGATTCCTGGGCCTCTTTTTTTATCAGAGGTGCGCCCCCCTTGGCCACCATGACCGGATCGACAACGAGCTTGTCGATTTTATATTCACTTATCTTTTTTGCCACCACTTTTAATATTCGGGAGGTGGCAAGCATCCCGGTCTTTGCCGCGTCTATTCCTATATCCGTGGCTACAGAATCAAACTGCTTTTCCACAAAATCTTCGGGGACCTCGTGAATCCCCTGGACGCCAAGGGTATTCTGCGCGGTCAGGGCGGTTATTACACTCATTCCGAATCCGCCCAAGACGGTGATCGTCTTCAAATCCGCCTGTATTCCCGCTCCGCCGCCGGAATCCGAACCGGCTATGGTCAGTACTCTTTTTACAGCCATGACCTGTCTCCTGTGTGACGGTTTAGCCACCAAGGTACTAAGGCACGAAGAAAGGATATGAATCCTGTGTGGGAAACACAAATACTTCGGTCAGTTAAAATTAACTGGCAAGATTTTGGTTTTCTTGTCAATTTTAATGTGCCTCTTTTAAAAATGGCATTAAAGGAATTATATTTTAATCTTTGTGTCTTAGTGTCTTTGTGGCTGAAATATTGCGTTCCTGTAAAGCAAAAAAGGCCGATACCCTCTTCCCCGGGATATGGCCCTTTTAAAAAACGTAACAAGATTTTTTAATTGCCGCTCCCTACGCTGGTATTATCCAGATCAGGTATTAACCCGGATTTTGCAGTAGCTACCTGCTGCAAAATCCGGGTTTAAGGGTATTATCTCAGCCTGACAGGCACCCCTGCATATGTAACAGTTTCTTTTACCCCAATCCTTTAATATAAGCAAGTAAAATTTAGCCCTACAACGAGATTTGTATCTTCACCCCTTGTAAGAGCAGCATCTTGCTGCGATAAGTTATCGTTATCGCGGCTGGAAGCCGCTCCTACAAATAAACTTATGTGATCATGAAGATGCAAATCTCGTTGTAGGGTTAGGTAATTCCAAAAACATTTTTAGTGTTTTCGGATGTGATTCTTCCCACCTCTTCAAGAGGCAAGCCTTTTATTTCGGCAACCCTCCGGGCGGTATACACCACATATGCAGGTTCATTCCTCTTTCCTCTCCTTGGTTCAGGTGAGAGGAAAGGTGAATCTGTCTCTACCAACATGCTTTCTATTGGAATTTTTCTTACAACTTTCCTGAGTACATCCGATTTTTTGTATGTAATTGTGCCGGGTATGGATATGTAAAATCCCATATCGATGCATTTTTTAGCCATTTCATAATCACCCGAAAAACAGTGAACTATACCTCTTCGGCTTCCCTTCCAGCCCTTTAACATCTTCAGGGTTTCCGCGTGGGCTTCACGATCATGAATAATTACCGGTAGCCCGATTTCGCCGGCAAGTTCCAGCTGTTCTCCGAACCTTCTTATCTGCACATCCCTGGGAGACAGGTTGCGAAAGAAATCGAGCCCGATCTCCCCGTAGGCAACCACCTTTTCCGCCTTTGCCATCTCTTTGAGAGATTCATATGTCAGATCATTTATGTTTTTGACTTCGTGCGGGTGTATACCGACTGCGGCATAAACGGATTTGTACTTATTCGCAATAGAGATAGCTTTTTCGCAGTCAGAGAGCGTTGTCCCGATTGTGACGATATAGTCTACCCCGGCTTCTTTCGCCCTCGTGATGACCTCGTCTCTGTCGCGGTCAAATGCCCTCATCTCCAGGTGAGCATGGGAGTCAATAAACATGATAAGTCCTTTGTAACTACTCAGGTCTGATATTTTTTACCGCAGAGGTCGCAGAGAACGCAGAGAATAACAGAACAGTTTTATTAGTTCAATTGGTTTCATTGGTTAACCAACAGAACTAATCGAACCAATTAAACCAATGGAACATATTTATTTGTCTCTGCGTTCTCTGCGACCTCTGCGGTGAGTAGTTACTATGATTCTTCCGTTTCCATTTCTGTGATAACTTCTTCAGCATTGTCGGCCACATCGGGAAGTCCCGCAAGATATTTTTCCAAATCCTTTTCAGCTATCTTTCCGCTGAGTATCTTTTTTTCAATAATTCTCTTATCCAGAGTAACATCATATACAGCCTTCTTTTTGCCCATTGAATCAACCTCCATTTTGGGGAAATTAAGTTTCGCAACATATTACATTCGCGCAAATTCTTCAATGGTTATTCTTAAGCTGATTTTTATCCTTTGAGCCTCGGGTCAAGTGAATCCCTTATCCCCTCTCCCAGCAGGTTATAGCCGAGTACCGTTATCAGGATGGCGAGGCCCGGATAGAGGGAAAGCCACCAGGCGATATCTATGTTGTCCTTACCGGCGGTGAGGATATTTCCCCAGCTCGGTGTGGGCGGCTGAACCCCGATTCCGAGAAAGCTCAGCGCTGATTCCGTCAGTATGGCTCCGGCAACTCCGAGTGTAGCAGCCACAAGAACGGAGGCCATGGCATTGGGAAGAATGTGAAGAAATATAATGCGAGGATCACTGGCGCCGATGACCCTTGCCGCCTGCACAAAATCTCTCTCTCTTAGAGAGATAAAATCGGCCCTGACCAGGCGGGTAATTCCCATCCACCCGGTGATGCCTATGACGATCATGATGTTCCAGATGGAGGGTTCGAGGAATGCGATTACGGCTAGGATAAGGAAAAAGGCGGGGAAGCAGAGCATGATGTCGACGAATCTCATAATTGCGGCATCGACCCATCTCCCGTAATATCCAGATACTGCTCCTAAAATGGTCCCTATCACTATGGCAATGCCGGTGGCGACGAATCCCACCTTCAGAGATATCCTTGAGCCCCAGATCATGCGGCTCAGGACATCACGTCCCAGTTGGTCAGTCCCGAGCAGGTGCTTGCCTGAAGGGGAGGCAAGAACCATCTGGAGATTGATTTCGCCGGGATCATAGGGAGAAATCCAGGGCGCGAGCAGGGAAATGACGAACAGCAAAATCACGACTATGCTTCCCGCAAGAGCCATCTTATTCCTGGAAAATCTGCGCCAAAAATCTCTTCTTATAGTTGAATTTGCCATATTAATTTCAGAGTTCAGAGTTCCAAAGGTTGGTGTTGTAAACCTTAAACTCGAAACTTAAGACCCGAAACTCTTTTTACGCCACCCTGATCCTCGGATCAGCCAGGGCATAGGAAACATCCGCTATCAGGTTTCCGAGGAGTGTAAGAACCGCGCCGATTACCAATATCCCCATGACAACTGGATAATCCCTGGCCATGACGGACATGTAGAAAAGCTGTCCCATGCCGGGTATTGCAAATATTGTTTCAAAGATAACGCTTCCCCCGATGAGCCCCGGAATGGAAAGTCCCAGTATGGTTATAATGGGCAGCAGTGCATTTCGCAGGGCATGCTTATAAATCACGACCCTTTCGCTCAAACCCTTTGCCCTTGCCGTTGTGATATAATCCTGTCTGATTACCTCCAGCATACTGGACCTCATGTACCTTGAGAGGCCGGCAAGCCCCCCGAATGCCGAAAGCAGTACAGGCAGTATAAGGTGCTTAATCAAGTCGAGAAAGGCACTAAATGGAGGAAGATATTCATAGTTTAAGGATATTATAC
>JADFWA010000044.1 GCA_015222855.1 Pseudomonadota bacterium
GCATAGATGCAAAGCAGGATATCCGCCTTGTCTTTTAACTCCTGCAGAAGCCTCATTTTTACATTCGGATCATAACCGGGCAAAACCCTTGAAGCATGATAGTCAAAAAGAAGCTTGCCTCCAAATTCGAGGTACAACTTATTGTTAAATCGTTCAACCCTTTCGAGGATTGCGGATGTCTGTTCTTTTATATACTTCTCATTATCAAAACCTGATATTCCTGCCATATTTCCCTCGTCTGTTGATTGTTTTTCGTTCTTATTGTTAATTTGATTTGTGACCATATTCTTAAATCTGTCCAATATCAAGTACAAGTCAATACCCTAAAATAGACATTGAAAATAAAGACTGTCCTCCCCATCCCGTAGGACAGCCGTCCCCCTCACATCCCGTAGGACAGCCGTCTCGGCTGTCTAAGCGATTCACCACTACGGACAGGCGGGACGCCTGCCCTACTGTGTTGGAAGGGTCAATGTCTATTTTGGGGCAATAGCATTTCAATTTCTCCCCCAAGTCAGGAAATAAGCATGACGTCCATATGCCCAGCCTACTGGAACAGTGGCCAGTTCTCTACTCTACCTGGAATTCCTATGGCTTTGATATTGACATCTGCACCTCCCGTATAATAGTATACCGACGTATTGTTGATAATAGGAAGTGGGCAAATTTGCCAGAAAATTCATTTAATATCAACTTATCAGGGCATATCGGCCTGATAATCAATTGTTGGGAGGCTTACTGCATACTTTCAAGAGAAAATCTATGGACGAATTATACATAGCAGAGGTAGATTTCGAGGAAGCCAAACGTACAGCCGATCTTTTCTCCTATCTTCAAGATTTGGCTTTTACCGTTAAAGCCCTTGATCGATTACAGCAATTAATAGATGACAATAGCAATGATGAGGTTTTAACTGGAAGCATTTGGATTGCTGCGTTTATTAGTTATGCAAGATGTTTCTTGAAAGGTAAACGTTTTGGATTATCAGAGCAATTATTCGAGGAAATGGAAGGCGCGGTTGAATGTCATCGGTTGTACATTGATTTAAGGAATAAACATATTGCACATTCAGTCAATCCTTTTGAACAAGTGGTTGTTGGCCTCGTACTATCTCCAGCATCAAGTTCTATCCGCGAAGTTAAAGAGGTTTCAATTCTAGGCCAAAAATTATTGCATCATAAATCTGATGGTAGGAGATAGGGGACGTAGTTGACAAGCTTGAAAATGGTATTGGGGTCAAGTCTGCTCTTGACTCATATCAATCAGGAAAAGCGGTAATTGGGGATGGGTTCACATTTTAGCGGTTTCTATCAAGCACTTGCAATATCGACTTTTATAAGTTAGCTATACACCAAATAAAACCATCAAATATGAATATAGGCGAATGTCGTAAAAAACATCAAAAGAATGTGAACCCGTCCCCAATTAGTTAGAGCTTGGTCGTTATGAATACAGAAATATGAGCCCGTCCCCGATTATCCCCTTTCCCGATACAAAAGAGGTATAGGTCATGATGAAATGTTGGAAGAAGGATACTGATAAAAAAATTTGGCCACTATCATTCGAAATGACAAAAATCCTGATATTCCTTTGTATTGTGTCTTCATTTTTTTCTTGCGCCTCAGTCAGCCTCTACACGATCAACGTGAAGTATACTCCCCCGGAGAGTGCTGTCACTAAGGTTGATGCCTGCAAGTATAGCATCCTGACGGTGGCCATGTTCAACGATTTAAGAACAGTAGAGGACAAGGCGCTTATAGGCAATGTGGTGTTTTCCGATGGCAGCAAGATACCGATCTTACCCAAATACCTGAAGCCTGTTGATGCCGTTACTTTCGGTATTAGGGAATACCTTTCTGTAGCAGGATATACCGTGTCTTCGAAATCACCCGCGTGGGATCTTCAAGACAACACGATCAATAAGGAATGGGGGACTGTCCTAGTAGGCGGCACCATCGATAGGTTTGAGGTCACCTGTTACAAGGAAGGCATAAAGAAAAGATACCAGACAAAGGTAAAGCTGACGGTTGTATTTGCTGATGTCAAGAAATCCCGCGTATTCTATACAATAAAGGTTGAAACGAATCCCTCACTTATACATGTCCGGTTTTCCGAGGAAATGTTGGAGGAGCAGATCAACGAAGCCCTTTCAGATGCCATAGAAAGGGTATTTGGAAACAAGGAGACGATGCAAGAAATTCGGGAGAAAATAGAGAAAAAAATATTATAAAGAGAGAGGAAACTTTTCTATACCGGATTGACCGTAAGGAGAAAAATGGTATTGGGGTCAAGTCTGCTCTTGACTCATATCAATCAGGAAAAGCGGTAATTGGGGATGGGTTCACATTTTAGCGATTTCTATCAAGCACTTGCAATATCGACTTTTATAAGTTCGCTATACACCAAATAAAACCATCAAATATGAATATAGGCGAATGTCGTAAAAAACATCAAAAAAATGTGAACCCGTCCCCAATTACGCCTCCCGAAGGCCGAGGCCGATGAGGTTAAGAAGATCGAGATAAAACACTAACGAGTAGATACCTGTGGTTGTAAATGGCGTCGTTCAGGATCAATATGATCCTGGGCGGCGCTTTTTTGTTTCAGTGAAGACTTGCCATCTTATTTTGGCGTTGCCTTATTGCCGTAACTTGCTAAATGTGGTTATATAAGTTTTATTATCGAATGGGGGAATGGCGATTAGGAGGTTAGATTGAAATGAAGGCAATGATATTGAATAATATCTCCAGTTTTCAGGATAACAAGACGCCTCTGGAAATGGCGGATCTGCCCGATCCCGTTCCGGGCGATGGGGAAATTTTAGTCAGAGTTTCAGTTTGCGGAGTCTGTCACACTGAACTCGATGAAATTGAGGGGAGGACACCACCGCCAAATTTTCCAATGATCTTGGGTCATGAAGTCGTGGGAAGGGTAGCAGGTGCCGGGAAAAACGCGACGCGATTTCAAATCGGGGACAGAGTAGGCATCGGCTGGATTCATTCCGCCTGCGGGAAATGTAAATACTGTCTCTCTGATAATGAAAACGTTTGTGAACAGTTCCGGGCCACAGGGAGGGATGCAAACGGGGGATATGCCGAGTATATGAC
>JADFWA010000001.1 GCA_015222855.1 Pseudomonadota bacterium
CTGATAAAGATACTTCCCGATTCATTTTCCTTCATCCTTGAAATCTTTTCCTGCGCCTCATCCCTTAACCTGAATATCCTCCTGGAATAATCATAGATGATCTTCCCCTCAGATGTCAAAGAAATCCCCCTGTTCTCCCTGTTGACAATCCTGGCGCTGACCGATTCTTCCAGGTTTTTAATATGCTTGGTAAGGGACGGCTGGGTCAGAAACATCTTTTTAGCGGCACGGCTGAAGCTTCCTTCTTCGACCAGATAGACGAGGGATTCCATCTGCTGCATGGTAATATTCTTAAATTGATCGTAACTCATGAGAAAAGCCTCCAGACCCCTTTTGCCATAAATTTCGACTATAATCAATAGAGAATTATAACTATTATGAATTTGACTTATTCCTTAAATTTAGGTAGTCGCATAGTAACTATTCAGCCACCAAGACACGAAGTCACTAAAATCATATCATAATTTATGATAACCAGAGGCGTTTGATTAATAAAATTTTCCAGAGATTACGGGAAAATATAATTAATTTCTACACTTTGTGTCTTGGTGACTTAGTGGCTGAATAGCTACACTCAAAAAAGCATGCACCCAGTCCACGTTATCCTGTCAGGGTAGAATTTATTATCTAAACCAAACCTGTCCAGCAGCGCGAGGACGTCAACCGCTATCGACTCCAATGACATCCTTGCCTTATCAGGATACGGACAGGGCTCGTTGAATCCGGCCTTGCATTCATCACACAGACCACAACTTCCACCGATCATACCCCAGACATCTTTTATCCCTTTACTCCTCAAAAAGTCTTCAAGTTGAAGGATTTTATGGTGGAAATCTACTTTGGCTTTCTCAGCGCCCTTGCGGCCTTTGTTTACCTTCAGGGGCCTGGAATATTGGAGTAATATGCCATTTTTATATCTTTCCAGGCGATCTGTATGTTCCTCTATTGAGCCGACGTATGGCGGGCACATGTAATGTTTGCCAAAGTTTCCGCACTTATCCTCGGAGCAAAGCTCTCTTATCCTCTGTTCCGGAACGAGGATTTCCGGGCTGAATTCCAGACAGGTCTCAATCTCCAGTTGTCCTGTAAATTCTGATATACATGTAAAAAGCGTATCTTGATTATTGCTAACCATAACTTATCATATTTATTTATAATGTTTCATACGGGAAATAAGTAAAAATCCCTCGCCTCTGAGCGAAACATCCGGTCGGGTATAAAACCCGACCCTACGATTTTGTAGGGTGGCATTTTATATGCCACCGCATTTTGTCAGGTATGTTAGAGGCACAACGAAAGAAGAAAGGTACTATCTCTCTCTTTGTGCCTTTGGAACTGTGTGCCTTTGTGCCTCAGGCTATCGGCTTTAGCCGATAGCAGGTTATATCACCTTGCCGGCCAGATATGCCTTTTCAAAACCCCGTACCATGTCGGGGTCAAATTGAGTCCCCGCGTTTCTTAATATCTCTTTAAGGGCATCCTCCTTTCCGAGGGCTTTTCGATATGGCCTGTCACTGGTCATTGCGTCGAATGTGTCGGCCACTGCCAGCAGTCTCCCCTTGATGGAGATATCCTCTCCTGCCATGCCCCGGGGATAACCTCTGCCGTCGAATCTTTCGTGGTGCTCAAGAATATATGGTATTACAGGTTCCAGGAAGGAGATGCCTTCAACTATCTGGGCGCCGATTGACGGGTGTGATTTCATGTTATCGTATTCCTCATCTGTAAGCATTCCCGGCTTGTTGAGGATGGCGTCGTAGACGCCTATCTTACCCACGTCGTGAAGCATTCCTCCCCAATCGATAAGTTCGATTTTGGTTTTGTCCCAGCCGAGTTCTTCGGCTATTGCCTTGGCGATTCGACCAACCCTGTCGGAATGACCTCTCGTGTATGGGTCACGTGCCTCTACGGAATTGGTGATGGCCTTGATGGTGTCGAAGTAAGAGGATTTCAGATCATTAAACAGGTACGCGTTTTCCAGGGAAAGGGAAAAGAAATCTGTGAGGATGTAGAGGAGTCTCAGGGTTTGCTGTCTTATGAAATCCTTGTCTTCTTCAAAGACAATTACTACCGCGCCTATGGTCCTTTCCAGGTTGGAAAGAGGGGCTATCATAATACTGAGTGGTCGGTTGCTCTCTTTTCCAAAAACTTCAGCCGACACACATGAGGGGACACCATCATTGATCGCTCGTCCAAAAGTCCCCAGGTTGATCTGTGCCTCGACTTCCCTTTGAATAATAGGCGAAAGTTCTTCGGGCTTCGATATTTCGTGGACGAATTCAATGCCTTGCTGGTCCACTAAAAAGACTGAACATGCCTCGGTTTTGACAAGTTCCCTCAGCTTGGCAAGCCATGTCTCAAGTATGTGATTAATGTCATAAGACAGGACCATCTCGGGTTGAAAGTGACTTAACCGTTCCAGCTTGTCCTGAATGGTAACGAGCGCGTTGTTCGATTCTTCCAGAAAGCGCAGCTTCTTAGCCATTAAATCGAATTCATCCTGGTCGATTTTGACCTGTTTCTTTTGCATTTAAAACCCCAAAATAGAGATGCTTTCTTCAAAAAGTTTTGCAGTCCTTATCATAACATATTCAAGATCATTTAACTTGAGATCCAGGACTTTCCATGCTTTTTGATTTACGACAGGTATTCGTTTTTCTCCGCCTGAACCCAGGCGAAGGGCTGTGCAGAGAGTGTTCCCTATGTGAACGGCGGCGATCTCCTTCGCCAGAGTCGCCGGCATGTCGGGCATATGATGGTAGGCTATCATATTGATTGTTTCCTGGGGCAGACGCCACTTTTTAGCCAGAACGCTTCCCATCTGGGCATGGTTGAATCCGAGTATCTTTTCTTCCGATTCAAACATGGCGAGACCGGTTTCATCAACATCTGCTACTACCTCTGCAAACTCTTCGCTCAAATAGGTGGCATGGATCAATTTTCCTATGTCGTGGAGCAGGCCACCCGCAAAGACCTCTTCCGGGTTTTTCAAATAGGCCGTTTCGGCCAGTACCCTCGCTGAAACGGCACATCCTATGGAATGTTTCCAGAACTCCTGCAGGTCAAATATATGACCCGATTTGAACAGCTTTATCGTTTTTAATATGGAAGTTGTGAGCACCAGGTTCTTTATTTCATTCAGCCCAAGAATCACGATGGCACGCTGAAGGCTTCCGATCGTTTGAGAAAAACCATAGAAGGCGGAATTGACAAGTTTGAGTACCATGACGGCTATGGCCTGGTCTTCAGAGATGGTGTTGCTTATTATCTTGATTGTTGAGTCCGACGCCTCTATAAGATGTGAAATCTTTACATATATGGTGGGTAAGGTTGGCAGTTTTTCAATAGAGCTTATTACTTTCTCAACCTTATATGATTTTATTGCCTGATCCATGGGTTTGCTCTAATGCCTCTTTAAACCTGAACTTCTTCACAATCCTGTATATTTCCTCCATGACAGGGTTGTCTCCAAGAGGTGGGAAGAGTTCATCGAGTTCCTTTTCGATCGATTCAACAACATCATTCGGCAGGGCTTCCATCTCCTCTTTTACCACCTGATCCCTGTCGACATCTTTGATGCTTACCTCGGTGATCCCCCAAGTCTTGAGAACCGTGATATCTCTTTCAGCGAGTATCCTGCCTTCCTTCAAAAGTATGATGCCGTGTTTGTTCCTGACGTCCTGCGCCAGAACCATTCCAACCTTTATATCATTAATATTTAATGCACCCATAAACCGGCCTACATTCTTTCCACGAGGTGTCTGATTTTCCCGCTTTCCACCAGTTCCAGGAATTGTTCACCCAGCGGGGCACATAGTTCAACCACCCGCCGCCAGTTTTTTATCCGTGTTTCCGGGTCATCGACAAATGTTTTAAAATCTTTGCGATCAGGTACCTTCCCGCCCGGAAATTTCCGGATAAAGTTTTCGGAAGGATAGATCATTAAAATGTTTTCCAAGGCGTTGTATGACGGCCTGCGGTATCTCAGTTTTTTATCCATCCAGCCGGGTATGACGCGTTCCTGATGATGGAAAAGCAGGGTAATATCTTCATTTTTTGCCGCGTATTTCTGGTTAAGGTGGTAATCGATAAGTCCTCCATCCCTGTAAACCCCGTTTGGAGCGCCGTATATATTTTTAATACCGGCAATAACCAACGGAATAGCCCCGGATGCCAGGACGGCGTACTTAAAGTTTGCCTCATTAAGCGGGATATTCTGTCCGTTAAAGCCATTTCGCAGACAGAAATGGGGAGGCCGTGGACCGGTGTAAAAAATCACTTGCTGGACAAAGCCCTTCAGCCAGGAGTGGTTTATGAAATTGAACAGGAAGGCGGCGCCTAAACCTATGTGCTGTCGTAACCATCCATCTGAGGCAAAGATGTGTTTGGCCCGGGCCGTTGCAATCGCCAGACGGTACCTTTTGCTGGTCAGCACGAATGGAATTGCGTCATCCTCAAGATATGAGTTTATAATATTGTGTATTGATTGCTGAATGGTAACAGGGGTGTCTGCCCTGTTATATTGCATGGAGATGTACGCGTCCATGAGCTTGCGGTAACTTTTAACAGGTTCAGGTTGCGGCCATGCCGCAAACCGCCATGCCCCCGCGGACGAGCCTGCTAAAAGCACAGGGTTCGACTTTCCGAGCATTTCATTTTGCAAAAGGGTCAGATCAAAGCCGCTGGCCACAAGCCATCTGGGGCCCACGGCAGGTCCGACATAGGTGGTAACGCGGTCAAAATCGAAACCGCCGTCCTTGATTATATCGTACACGAATTTTCCCGCTTTGATACGGATGGTATCCATATTCCTTATTTTCACTGACTGCTCGTATTATTTGAATGTTGAAAATTAGCAGAAAATGGGCGAGTTATCAAGGATTAAGAAATCACTGAATGGTCTTGACACAAACTTCCGCCTTCGGTACATTGAAGCTCCCAATCTTACCTGAGGAAAGGAATGACCATGAACATCAAGGAAAAGGTTATTGAAATAGGAAGGAATGCCAGAAATGCCGCCAATATCCTGGCCAATATCTCGTCCGATATTAAAAACAGGGCGCTTTTGCAAATGGCGGATGAGATGGTCAGGCAGACCGGCCACCTCGTTTCCGAAAACGCGAAGGATCTTGACTATGCCGGGAAGAAGGGTCTTTCATCGGCGATGATAGACAGGCTTACACTCGACGAGGCCGCCATAAAGGAGGTCGCAAACGGACTGAGAGAGGTTGCGGTGCTACCGGATCCGGTTGGGAAGATCACCTCCATGTGGCGAAGACCGAATAATCTCCTTATCGGGAGGATGCGGATTCCGCTCGGCGTTGTCGGGATCATCTATGAATCACGTCCCAATGTTACGGCGGATGCCGCGGCGCTTTGCCTCAAGTCGGGGAATGCCATCGTTCTGAGAGGGGGTTCCGAGGCGATAAACTCCAATGTCGCCATCGTCAAAATACTTCAGGAGGTGCTGAGGAATGTGGGGATTCCGGAGGACGCCATACAGATTATACCCGTGACCGACAGAGCGGCGGTAGGCGTGATGCTTCAGCTTGAGGAGTATATCGATATTATTATCCCGAGGGGCGGGGAGGAACTGATCAGGGCAGTTGTTGAACAGTCAAAGATACCGGTTATCAAACATTACAAGGGTGTCTGTCATGTCTTTGTCGATGTCAATGCGGATCTCGACATGGCTCAGTCGATATGCATTAACGCCAAAACCCAGAGGCCCGGTGTCTGCAATGCCATGGAGACCCTTCTGGTTCACAAGGATATCGCGGAAAAATTCCTGCCGGTGATGGCGGAAAAATTCCGTGACGCGGGGGTTGTCCTGAAAGGCTGCAAGGAGACCAGAACGATACTGCCTGATATCGAAGGGGCTACCGAGGATGACTGGTATGAGGAGTATCTCGACCTTATCCTGTCGGTACGTGTTGTTGAAGGTATCGATGAGGCGATGGCTCATATTGAAAAGTATGGCTCTCTCCATACCGAATCAATTATAACCAGAGACTATAATAATTCTCAGCGCTTTCTGAATGAGGTCAATTCTTCATCCGTTCTGGTCAATGCCTCCACCAGGTTCAGCGATGGTTTTGAGTTCGGTCTCGGGGCGGAGATAGGGATAAGCACGACAAAGCTTCATGCCTTCGGACCGATGGGACTGGAAGAGCTGACGACAACCAAATTTATTGTCTACGGCGACGGACAGATAAGAACATGAAATGGGGATTATTAGGAGGGACTTTTGACCCGATACATCTCGGTCACCTGAGATGCGCCCAAGAGATCCTTGAGATATTTGAACTGGATAAAATTATATTTATTCCGGCCTCCCGTCCACCCCTCAAGACGCGCGAGGATATCGCCTCCTTTGAACATCGACAGCAGATGGTCAAATTGGCTACCTCCGGAAACCGGTCATTTTCCGTCTCTGACATAGAGGGAATGAAAGAAGGTAAATCTTACTCCATTGAAACCGTTAGCTATTTCC
>JADFWA010000045.1 GCA_015222855.1 Pseudomonadota bacterium
CTCCCTAACTCGGACAAGCCAGAAATCGCAATTCGTAAATCGTTATTCGTAAATCGGTCCCCGATTTTCGGTTTTCGATATTCGAATTACGAATTATTTTCTGCTTTGTTGGGTTTCATTTCATTCAACCCAACCTACAAACTAAACTCGAAACTCTGAACTCTGAACCCTGAACTGTTTACGAAGCCATCAGCATTTCCATAATCGCCTTCTGAACATGAAGACGATTTTCCGCCTGCTCCACCACCACCGAGCGGGGACTGTCTATCACCTCGTCGGTTATCTCCTCTCCACGGTGGGCGGGAAGACAATGCATTACAATAACATCATCTTTGGCATAACTGACCAATGCATCATTTACCTGATAATCCTTAAATGCTTCTACCCTTTGCTCATGTTCATCTTCCTGTCCCATACTTGCCCACACATCCGTATAAACCACATCGGCATCCTTCGCGGCCTCAGATGGATTGCGATACAGGGCTACATTGCCTTCCTTCATTCCCCTCTCAAGAATAGTCTCATCGGGGTCATATCCGGCGGGACAGGCAAGTGTAAGCTGAAAGGGCAATTTTGCGGCGGCATTTATCCAGGAGTTTGCCACATTGTTTCCGTCACCTATGTAAGCAATCTTCGGGCCTTCATAACTTTCCCTCTTCTCTATAATGGTAAAGAGATCACTCAGTATCTGGCATGGATGCAGGAGGTCCGTCAAACCGTTTATAACCGGAACGGTCGCATGTCCGGCAAATTCATCAACCAACTCCTGTGAAAAAGTCCTGAGCAGAATGCCGTCCAGATATACAGACATTACCCTTGCGGTATCGGCAACGGTTTCACCCCTTCCCAGTTGTATGTCGCTTATGCTGAGAAATATAGCCATTCCCCCTAAGTGATACATGCCCACCTCAAAGGAGAGCCTCGTCCTCGTCGATGATTTCTCGAATATCATCCCGAGGGTCTTTCCTCTTAAAGGCGTATGGGGCTCCCCATACCTGAGCATCTTTTTCAGGCTCCTGGCCCTTTCAAATATCTCATCGAAAGCAGCCTTCTCAAGATCGTAAACACTTAAAAGGTCCTTTTTCATCTCAGTCTCCCATCACCTCATCCAGCACACCAACTACCCTGTCAATATCCTCCTCTGTTATAATCAACGGGGGAACAAATCTCAGGATATTGCCGCACGTGCAATTTATCAATACCCCTCTGTTCATGCACTCTTTTACAATATCATCACCTTCAACGGAGAGTTCCATACCGATTAATAAACCTTTTCCCCTTACTTCCTTGATGATGGAATGGTCTTTTCTCAGCTCATCCAGCCTCTCCAGAAAATAAGCGCCCAACTTCTCACAGTTTTCCAACACACCGTCATTAAGTAATGCATCCATTACCGCAAGTCCGGCGGCCATCGCAAGCGGATTTCCGCCAAAGGTTGAAGCATGGTTCCCCGGAACGAAGGCGGAGGCTATCTTATCGGTCGCCAGCATCGCCCCCACGGGAAATCCGTTCCCCATGGCCTTGGCCAACGTCATAATATCAGGTTCAACACCGTAATTTTCATAAGCGAACAGTGTCCCCGTTCGCCCCATACCTGTCTGAATCTCGTCCAGTATCAAAAGGAGCCCCATATCGTCACAGATTTTTCTGACTCCCTGCAGATAATGATCGTCGGGAATTCGTATACCCCCCTCTGCCTGAATCGGTTCTACCATAATCCCACAGGTTTTATCCGTTATGGCCGATTCCAGAGCGGGAAGATCGTTGAAAGGAACATATTTGAACCCTTCCGGAAGCGGCGCGAAACCTTTCTGAAATTTTTCCTGTCCTGTCGCCGTAACAGTTGCGAGCGTTCGACCATGAAAGGATTCCTCCATGGTAATTATCTCATATTTCCGATCCATATTTTCATGGGCATATTTCCGGGCAAGTTTGATCGCTGCCTCATTGGCCTCCGCACCACTGTTGCAGAAGAAAACCTTGTCGGCAAAGGAGTTTTCAACCAGAAGCCCGGCAAGACCGATCTGTGGTTTAATATAGTAGAGATTGGAAACATGGGTCAGTATCTCCGCCTGTTTCTTGATCGCCTCCACTACCGCGGGATGGGAATGACCAAGGCTGCAGACGGCAATACCGGCAACAAAATCGAGATACTCCTTCCCGTCACTGTCCCAGACCTTCGCCCCGGAACCCTTCACCAGGACTATTGGAAAACGCCTGTAGGTATCCATTATATTATTGTCCGAAAGCGCTATCAGTTCTTCTGTTGTCATCCTGTCATCTCCTATTATGTAAAAATCACCCACACCCTGCCCTTCCCATCAAGGAAGAGGATTTGCGTGGAACCACATTACAAAACGATCTCCGTTCCTATACCCTCGTCGGTAAAAATCTCCAGAAGTATGGAATGCTTCAGACGCCCGTCAATGATATGAGCCTTTTTTATACCACCTCTCAGCGCCTTCAGGCAGCATTTTACCTTGGGATACATGCCTCCCTCAATGGCACCCGCCTCGATCAAACTCTTTGCCTCATCATCATCCATAGTATTTATCAGTCGACCCTCCGCATCCAGAACACCTTCCACATCGGTCAGCAACACGAGTTTCTCTGCATGCAGGGCTGCCGCCACCTCACCGGCAACGATATCGGCATTGATGTTATAGGTTTCACCACCATCTCCGACACCGATAGGCGCTATAACGGGAATGAATCCATCATTCACCAGCGATATGACAAGGTCTGTATTAAGTTTCCTGACCTTGCCCACAAGCCCCAGATCTATAATCTCCGGCGGCGTATCCTTCGCCTTATCGGCACTCAGGAGATATTTTTCCGCCTGAATAAGATTACCGTCTTTACCGGTAAGACCGACGGCCTTACCACCGTGATGATTGATGAGACCCACGATTTCCTTATTTACACTGCCGGCAAGAACCATCTCCACGATACTCATGGTCTCTTCATCCGTTACCCTCATTCCGTGGACAAACTTCGACTCTTTTCCCAGCTTTTTTAAAAGATCCCCGATCTGTGGACCCCCGCCATGTACCACCACGGGATTGATCCCGACATATTTCATCATGACCACATCCATGGCGAACATTCCTTTCAGGTCTTCATCCACCATGGCATGACCGCCATACTTTACAACAACGGTCTTATTATAAAAGCGGCGTATATAAGGAAGGGCCTCCAGAAGAATATCAGCCCTCTCCATAGATTTTTCAACATTATCCATCTTTCACCTTTCGCCTTTAAAACTGTAGCACAGGGCTTTAGCCCTACCATTTACATAGCAGCCCTAAAGGAAAGGGCTGCGCTACATTAAACTTTGAACTGTACGGGCGTATTGCGATACGCCCCTACTTTGAACTCGGAACTATTAAAGTATATACCTGCTCAAGTCCTCATCTTCCACTATATCCTCCAACTTCTTATTAACGTAATCCGCATCGATTACCACTTTCTTTTCGCTCATATCGGGAGCGTCAAAGGAAATTTCATCAAGAAGTGTCTCCATAATGGTATACAGCCTCCTTGCCCCGATATTTTCCGCCCTCTCATTCACCACAGCGGCCACCTCGGCGATCTCAGCAATAGCTTCTTCCTTAAAAATAATCTCTATGCCTTCGGTCGCCATCATCTCCACATATTGTTTTATAAGGGCGTTATGGGGTTCCGTAAGTATCCTTATAAATTCCTCCTTCCCGAGGGAATCCAGCTCCACCCTTATAGGAAATCTGCCCTGAAGCTCGGGAACAAGATCAGACGGTTTAGACGCGCTGAATGCCCCGGCGGCAATAAAGAGGATGTGATCGGTTTTCACCATACCATGCCTGGTGTTTACAACAGACCCCTCCACAATCGGAAGTAGATCTCTCTGAACGCCTTCTCTCGAAACATCGGGGCCATGCCCGGAGTCACTTCCAACTATCTTATCTATCTCATCCAGAAATATGATACCGGACTGCTCCACCATTTCTATAGCTGTTTTGGTAACCTTGTCCATGTCTACCAGTCTTTGAGCTTCCTCCTGAACCAGGATATCCATCGCCTCAGGTACCTTAACACTCCTTTTCTTCTTTTGCTGGGGGAAGATATTTCCGAACATCTCCTTGATATTCAACCCCATATCCTCGACTCCGGAAGAAGAGAATACCTCAATAATCGGACCGGTCACGCCTTCAGACACCTCCAGATCCACAGAACGATCATCCAGCTTGCCATTTCGAAGAAGGCGGCGCAGTTTCTCACGGGTGGCATCCTGCTGTACGATCTGCCTCTCGTCGACATCCTCTGAACTCTCATCGGAAAGGACTTCTTCGACATCTTTTTCCACAGGTCTCGGCGGAAGAAGAATATCCAGCATTCTCTCCTCGGCGATCTCCGCCGCTTTGGCCTTGACGTTCTCCTGTTCCTCCAGTTTCGCCATGTTTACAGCCAGATCCACAAGGTCGCGAATCATCGACTCAACATCCCTTCCTACATAACCCACCTCCGTAAATTTCGAGGCTTCAATCTTTAAAAACGGGGATTTGTCAAGCTTTGCCAGCCTGCGGGCTATCTCGGTTTTTCCAACCCCTGTTGGTCCAATCATAATGATGTTTTTAGGAGATATCTCTTCCGCCAGCTCTGGAGAAACATTCTGACGCCTCCATCTGCTTCGGAGCGCTATGGCAACAGCCCTCTTGGCATCACTCTGGCCGATAATATATTTATCCAGCTCAGAAACTGTTTCTCTCGGTGTTAAATTTCTCGATGACATATATTTCCCTCACTATCGTTCGAGTTTAAAGTTTAGAGTTCGTAGGGGCGTATTGCAATACGCCCCTACAAAAAAGTTTAGAGTTCGAGGTAAATAATAACAGCATGATAACAGATTGTTATTCCCTGCCCTTAGCCCTTAGCCGTTAGCCTTTTCCTCCAATACATCCATTTCTTCAATCGTTATCCTGTCATTCGTATAGACGCATATATCCGACGCGATATTCATCGCCTCCGTGGCTATCTCGGTTGCATCCAGATCCGAATGTTTCACGAGCGCGCGGGCCGCCGCCAGGGCGTAAGGTCCGCCCGAACCTATAGCCATAACATCATCATCGGATTCAATGACATCGCCATTGCCTGATATAATCAGAAAATGTTTTTCGCTCACCGCTATCATCAGGGCCTCCAGATGTCTTAGAATCCTGTCCGTCCTCCACTCCTTGGTCAGTTCAACCGCCGATCGCAAGAGATTCCCATTGTACTGTTCCAGCTTTTGATCAAACTTGTCAAAGAGAGTGAAGGCATCGGCAGTGGCCCCGGCGAATCCAACAACGACCTTATCGTCATACAACCTGCGAACCTTCCTGGCGCTATGTTTCATTATGGTAGTATCCATCGTAACCTGCCCGTCTCCGGCAACAGTCACTTTTCCCTTATGTCTCACGGCTACAATCGTTGTTCCTCTTATATTCATTTATCCTCCTCTTGCCTTCGGGTGAGCATTGTCATACACTTCCATCAGCCTGTTTACACTCACTGACGTATATTTTTGTGTCGTGGAAAGACTTTCATGACCGAGAAGCTCCTGAATAACCCTCAGATCCGCCCCCGCGTCCATCAGATGGGTTGCAAATGTATGCCTTAACGCGTGGGGACCGATCTTCCTGTTAATCCCGCTCATACCAACATACTTGTCCACGATTCTTCCCACACTTCTCGGCGTCAGTCTTGTGCCGATCCTGCTGATAAAAAGCGGTTTCTCAGTATAATTCCCGACTTCTTTCTTTGCCAGTTCACCCCTTCTTTCAAGATAGTCTTTAACAGCAACCAGCGCGGGGTCACCCACAGGAACTATCCTCTCCTTCCTGCCTTTCCCCCTGACCTTCATCAAATACCGCATAAAATCGATGTCATCCATGTTCAAGCCGGTAAGCTCGCTGACACGAATACCCGACGAATACAGCAGCTCTATCACCGCCCTGTCTCGGAGTCCGAGTGCATCCGGTTTAAACTTTACACCCAGGAGAGAAAACATCTCATCAACCGGAAGGAAGGCGGGCAGGTATTTATCGGCCTGAGGCGCTTGTACCATCTCAGCCGGGTTATTCTTGACCCTTCCCTCGCGAAGCAGATATTTAAAAAATGCCCGCAATGCCGCAATCTTTCTTGATATTGTAATCTTCTTAACCTTTCTCCGGTAGAGAGACCCGAGAAAGGCCCTTATGACCATGTGATCAATATCAATACCATCTTTCCCTGTCGACTTCAGAAACTCCCTAAACTGCCTTAAATCGGCCGAATAATTCCTCCTGGTGTGCGGAGAAAGATTCCTTACAAACTCCATGTGATTTTCAAAATCCCTTATTGCCTTCTCCATCCGCATCCACCATCTTCAAAAAATAACAGCCACGAAAGCACACAATATGTGTTTCCGTGGCGAAAAACAACCAGTCCGCGATATTTCCAATGAAGCAGAAAGAAACACGGACGTAACTACTCAGGTTATCGGGTTCACGGTTCACGGTTGGCTACTTTGCGCTTTTCATAGGGCAATATGTACCCTACTCAGGTTATCAAGTTCAAAGTTTACGGTTAGCAGTTCTCTAACCGTAAACTTTGAACTTGATAACCTGAGTAGGGTAC
>JADFWA010000046.1 GCA_015222855.1 Pseudomonadota bacterium
GTTGTTTCCTGATCACCAAACACCGGTCACTGACAACTGCCTTTCCGGGAAGGCGCGGTTAGCCCTGTTGAATTTCCCAGAGGGAACCCTATTCAACAGGGCAAGTAGGCTGATCGTAAGCCAGGAAACCTGAACAAAACCTAAACAATCAATATTCCACGAGGGTGGAAAGGAGGAGTTAAGATGAAAAAATTTGTGGGAGTATTTGTTGTTTTAACTTTACTGATCCTGCCGGGATTCAGTCAGGCAAAAGAGGGGGAAAAGGGCAAGGAGTCAGTTACAACAATGGAGGAGGTGGTGGTTACCGCCAGCAGGGTAAAGGAGAAGAAAAAAGAGATTACCTCTAATATAACCATCATTGATGAAGAGGAGATCAAAAACTCTTCAGCCAAAGATCTCGGGGAATTGTTGACTGAAAAGGGAATTGGACATAGTCAGAGATATCCAGGGGCCTTGAATGCTATCGGAATCCGTGGCTTCAGGACCGAAACACATGGCAATGACCTTGAGGGTCGTGTGCTGATCCTGGTAAACGGCCGGAGGGCAGGTACCGGTAATACGGCCAAGATCATGACCAAAAATATAGAGAGGGTGGAAATAATAAGGGGACCCGCATCTGTTCAATACGGATCGGCTGCTATGGGCGGAGTCGTGAACGTAATTACCAGACAGGGAAAGAAGAAACCGACCGCCTTTGTTGAGGGACTTCTGGGAAGCTACGATTACAAAAAAGGAAGCGCGGGATTTTCAGGAAAATATAAAGCGGTTGATTTTTCCGCTGCGTTTACTACGGGATCAATGAATGATTATGACACCGCCAATGGTGTAAGGTTTTACAACACCGGTTATAATCGTAAAGAAAACTCCAGCCTGAATCTGGGCTATGAGTTCTTGCCCGGGAATCGTATCGGTGTCATTTACAACTACTTTGATGTTGATCATGTGGGTAATCCAGGTTCCCTCAGCTACAACGATCTTGATAATTATAAGGATACAAGCAACAAGTCAATTGACTTTATTTACGACGGTGGAACACCGGATGGGCTCTTTTCCTGGAAAGCCAGATATTTTGACGGCAAGGATAAGGACAAATGGGTCACTATGCCGGGCGGTAGTGTCTCTTCACAGACAACAGATAATAAAGGAGCACAGGCACAGGTTTCTTATAACCAGGAATATCTGCTTCTTACTGCCGGTTTTGACTGGGTGAATTACGAAATCGAAACCACCTGGGATCCGAAGGAGTCTGAATATGATAATCCCGCCGGTTTTCTCCTGGCCAAGACCAGACTTTTTGATAAGAGGCTTATAATCACCGGCGGCGTGAGATATGACGAATACGATGTGGAGATGAAAAGAGGTCAAGGGGGATCGCAGAGTGATGATCACACGTCTCCCCGAGTTGGCGCGGCCTACCTCCTCACAGACTGGCTAAAGCTGAGGGCCAACTATGGGGAGGCATTCAAGATGCCGTCTGCCAAGCAACTGGCTGGAGACTTTAGTTCATGGGGATCACATTATGTGGGTAATCCCAATCTGAAACCGGAAAAAAGTCAAACCTGTGAAGGGGGCCTGGATTTGTCTTATGCTTCTTTCGATTCTTCCCTTACCTATTTCCACACCGATTTCAAGGATAAGATCCAAACATACACGAAACCAGATGGTAACAAGTCGTGGAAGAACCTTGGAAAAGCTGAAATAGAAGGCATTGAAGGTAACCTTTCATATGATGTGGGGTCACTCTTCTCCTGGGATTATCAGGTAAAACCCTATGTCAGCTTTACATACCTCACCAAATATAAAGATAAGGAAGCGGATGAAGACCTTAAATACACATCGGATCTCCATGTATCGTATGGTATCACAGTCTCTGATCTTGATAGTTTTTCCGCCAATCTGAACCTCGCCTATACTGGAAAACAGGATATTACTTATCCGTCATCAATGACAAAAGGCAGTTTCACGGTAGCCAATTTTACTATCAGCAAAAAGATTATCGATAGTGAAAAATATGGAGGAGTTACGTTAAGAGGAGAGATTAAAAACCTCTTTGACAAGGGTTACAGTTATGTGGAAGGCTATCCCATGCCGGGAAGAATGTTCTTTCTCGGTCTGAGGTATGATTTCTAAATGGAACTTAAGAGTCTATTTCTCGGCCTCACCTTTACTATAGGTGTCTTCGCCTTAAA
>JADFWA010000047.1 GCA_015222855.1 Pseudomonadota bacterium
GCTTATATTGTTATGAAAATATTGAAAGAAGCAAGACTGCCTGACGGTGTTGTAAATTTCATACCAGGTTCCGGCTCAAAAGTTGGCGATCCTGCGCTTTCATCCCCCCAGCTTGCGGGTATTCATTTCACGGGGTCAACGGCGACTCTTCAGCATATGTGGAAAACCGTCGGGACAAATATTGCGAAATATAAAAGTTATCCGCGAATAGTCGGCGAGACGGGTGGAAAAGATTTTGTCTTTGTCCACGAATCTGCTGATGAATACGAAGTTGCAACCGCATTGAGCCGGGGAACATTTGAATTTCAGGGACAAAAATGTTCTGCCGTATCACGCGCGTATATCCCTGAAGAAAAATGGCCCAAAATCAAGGAAATTCTTCTAAAGCAGACAGGGCAGATCAGGATGGGAGATCCTGAAGATTTTACAAACTTTATGTCGGCTGTCATTGATAAGGCCGCATTTGACAAGATAAAAGGATATATTGATTATGCAAAAAATTCAGCCGATTATGAGATATTGACAGGCGGCGATTGCGATGATTCAAAAGGGTATTTTATAGAGGCGACCATTGTTCTTACAAAAGAACCTGATGCGAAATTAATGGAAGAAGAGATATTCGGACCTGTATTGACCGTCTATCTATACAAATCCCGGGATTTTGAGGAAACGCTCAAGCTCTGCGACAAGACATCACCATATGCCCTTACAGGCGCGATCTTCGCGAAGGACAGAGATGCTATTGAGCTTGCGTCAGATATACTGCGCCATGCCGCAGGCAATTTTTATATCAATGATAAGCCTACAGGTGCTGTTGTCGGACAGCAGCCTTTCGGCGGCGCACGTGCATCGGGAACAAATGATAAAGCAGGATCATATCTTAATTTGTTAAGATGGATATCTGTAAGAACTATCAAGGAGAACTTTCTTCCTCCAAAGGATTTCAAATATCCTTTTATGGAGGAAGCCTAAAGGGGGGAGCGCCCATTTCCTATACAACATCTCCTGTCATAAGTGACATGCAACATAATGCCCCCCCCCTCTATCTGTCAGCTTCGGCTCAACCTTACCGCAAATATCTATCCTGTGGGGGCATCGAGGATGGAAAGAACATCCGGCGGGTGGATCAATCGGGCTGGGGACATCTCCACTGAGAATAATCCTTTTCTTTTTCCTTTCCGGGTCCGGCACCGGCACGGCGGAAAGTAGCACCTTTGTATAGGGATGGAGGGGATTTTCATAAAATACCCCCACTTCCGCAAGTTCCACTATCTTCCCGAGGTACATAACGGCAATCCTGTCACTCACATGTTCAACCACACTGAGATCATGGCTTATGAAAAGATAGGTCAAATTGAATTCACTCTGCAGATCTCTCAGCAGGTTTAATATCTGTGCCTGTATGGAGACATCCAGCGCCGAAACCGGTTCATCAGCAATAACAAGTTTAGGTCTGAGTGCAATGGCCCTCGCTATCCCTATGCGCTGCCTCTGACCACCGCTAAACTCGTGGGGATACCGGCCCATCTGTTCCCTGTTCAGCCCCACCACCTCCATCAATCCGGCCACTTTTTCTTCTCTTTCCCTTCCGTTAGCCAGTTTATGAATGATAAAAGGTTCTCCGATAATGCTGCCGGCGCTTTTCCTCGGATTGAGTGAAGAATATGGATCCTGGAATATCAACTGTACCTCCCGGCGATAGCTCTTTAGTCTTTCGCCGGAATATTCAGGAACATTTTCACCCTCAAAAAAAATCTCCCCTTCCGTCGGGTCTTCAAGCCTCATAATAAGCCGTCCAAGCGTCGTCTTGCCACAACCGCTTTCACCAACAAGGCCCAGGGTCTCCCCCTTGTAAATCTGCAGATCCACCCCGTCCACAGCCCTCACAATACCACGCCGTCCCGACAGAAACCCGCTCTGCACGGTAAAATATTTTTTTAATCCTTTAATATCCAGTAGAACGCTTCGCATAACCATTCCAAAGTTGTATGTGGGTAGGGTATGGATATACACACACAAAGAGTGCCTAAAGTTTGAAGTGCCTAAAGTGATCTAAAGTTAAATGATCAAAATCCTTAACTTTAGGCACTTTAGCTCACTTTAGTTCACTGCACACTTTTAACTAAATCTTGTTGTTTGAACTGGTACCAACATCTGCGCAAAAAACGTAGATGTTGTGGATAAAGACCCCGCTACACATATTTCCAACACCTGACCA
Organism: Pseudomonadota bacterium; assembly: GCA_015222855.1. GTDB lineage: Bacteria > Desulfobacterota > Syntrophia > Syntrophales > JADFWA01 > JADFWA01. Next base: position 2,219 of record JADFWA010000047.1, read on the forward strand.
TATGCCCGGAGGATTTCTCTATGAGTTGCGGTTCCTTTTCTCTGCATATCCCCATCACCTCAGAGCATCTATCCTGAAAACTGCACCCGGAAGGAAGTTCATACAGACTCGGAACAACACCCGGTATCGTCTTCAGGTATCCACCCTCCCCTCTCGGAATAGACTCCATAAGACCTGTGGTATAGGGGTGAAGGGGCTTTGAAAAGAGACCAACGACACTGCAATACTCCACCACCTTGCCCGCGTACATCACGGCGACATTCTGAGCCGCCTCAGCGATAATTCCAAGATCATGGGTTATCATAACCACTGATGTCCCTACTTCTCCCTTCAGTTCATTGATAAGCTCGATTATCTGGGCCTGTATCGTCACATCGAGTGCGGTTGTGGGCTCATCCGCCAGCATCAGCCGTGGATTGCAGGAAATCGCCATCGCTATCATCACCCTCTGACGCATCCCGCCGCTCATCTGATGGGGATAATCCCTTATCCTGTCTCCCGGCGAAGGCATCCCTACAAGCCTTAGCATCTCCACAGCCCGATCCATGGCATCCTTTCCGGAAAGCCCGAGGTGCTGCTTTACAGCCTCGGCAATCTGATCCCCTATCCTGAAAACCGGATTCAGAGAGGTCATCGGTTCCTGAAATATCATCGAGATATCTCTCCCCCTGATACTTCGCATCTCCCCCTCTTTCAGACGAACAAGATCGACACCATCAATAATAATACTGCCTGATACAATCCTGCCCGGCGGCATCGGTATCAATCTCATGATCGAGAGGGCAAGGACGGTCTTCCCACAGCCTGACTCACCCACAATGCCAAGGGTATCCCCCTCATTGACCGCGAGATCCACGCCGTCAACGGCCCTGACCGTACCGTTTTCAGTCTCAAAATATGTTTTTAGATTTTTTATTTCAAGAAGCGGATGCATAAAAACCACACACCAAGAGCTTTGAAAAATTGTAGGGTCGGGTTTTACACCCGACCGCAAACGGTGGCATATAAAATGCCACCCTACAGAATTGTGAAGCTCCGTCTAAGGCGGATTACAAAGCCGTCAAAGATTTCTCATAAACTGTACAAGGAGCCTCACACCAACACCCGATGCCCCTTTCGGAATATAGGGCTTATCCTTGGTCAACCAGGCCGGCCCCGCGATATCAAGATGCACCCAGGGATAATCACCGACAAACTTACTCAGGAAGGCGGCGGCCGTTATAGTCCCCGCCGCCCTTCCACCGGTATTCTTGAGGTCGGCCACATCGCTCTTCATCAATTCGTGATACTCTTCCCATAATGGAAGCTCCCACAACCTCTCGCCCGTGGCCTCCGCGGCATCTTTTACCCTCTTTTTCAGCTTATCATCGGTTCCCATCATGCCGATAGTATTATCACCGAGGGCAATTACGCAGGCCCCCGTCAGCGTGGCAAGATCAACTATCGCTTCCGGTTTGAATCTGCCGGCATATGTGAGGGCATCCGCCAGTACCAATCGCCCCTCCGCATCCGTGTTCTTTATCTCTATGGTCTGACCGGACATAGACTTGAGAATATCACCCGGTTTATACGCCCCCCCGCCCGGAAGATTTTCCGTAGCCGGTATAAGACCGACGACATTGAGAGGAATTTTCAAATCGGAAGCGGCCTTAATTGCACCCAAAACAGCGGCGCTGCCGGCCATGTCCGTCTTCATCCTGTCCATATCGGCCGACGGTTTTATGGAAATTCCACCGCTGTCAAAGGTAATCCCCTTGCCCACCAGGGCAACAACCTTATCACCCTTCTTTCCGCCATTGTATTCCAGTACAATAAACTTCGGCGGCTCATCACTCCCCTTTGCCACACCGAGCAGGGCATTCATGCCGAGTTTTTCCATTTCAGGAACATCAAGAACTTTAAGTTTTACATTCTTCTTCCGGGCAATTTCACCTGCCCTGTCAGAGAGAATAGCTGGGGTCATTTCATTTCCGGGAGTGGAAACAAGATCCCTCGCAAAATTAACGGCACCGGAGATAATCTCTCCTGTTTTTGCCGCAGATTTAATAATCTTGAATGAATCATCGTTGTCTTCAGCTATAACGAATTCCTTCAGTTCCTTGATTTTCTCCCTCTCAACGGTCTTATAAGGTGTGAACTGGTACAGACCGAGGAGGACACCTTCCACCACGGACTCCGTAATTTTATCAAGGGGTTGATTGATCTTTCCCAAATCCAGTGATGTCGCAAATCCCTTAAGGTTTAATTCCCTTATCCTCCGGGACGCCTTAGAAAAGGCCCCCCTCAATTTTTCCAGGTCAAAATCCTTTTTCTTGCCCAGCCCGACGACAAAAATTCTCCTGGCCGGAATGAAGCCCCTCGTATATATTACGGAGATCTGAAAAAGCTTGCCCTCAAAATCCCCCAACCCGATCATCTCCCTGATAATTCCACCGCATTTTTTATCCAGCAGCGCGGCCGCGCCCGACAGCCTCTTGCTGTCTTCGAAGTGACACACGACCACCGCTTCACAATCAAACTCAGAAAAACTTCCCTTTTTTACACAAATCTTCATCTGCGCCTCCTAACCCGGATAAACCGGAAATCCGAAATACAAAACTCGAATATCGAAATTCGTAAAACGTAAATCGTTATTCGTAAATCGGTCCCCGATTTTCGGTTTTCGATATTCGAATTACGAATAATGGATTTCGAATTTATTTTCTGCCAAAAAAACACGAATCTCAGAACTAAGTAACTAATATATGCTTCCCCTCTCATATAACATTGAAGGAACGAATAAAAGATATAATTTTTTCTCAAAAGCCCTCAAAAAACTTGACAAAATTGAAAACGGAGCGTAGCATTCTCAACTTCGTATAAAAACCCTGCCTCCCCGAATTTAATCGGGATCAGGTTAAATAGAGCATAAACAAGTAGAAATCATGGTAGTAAAAAAGACTAAAAAAGGTAAAATAACGATCGACAGGGAATTATGCAAGGGCTGTTATCTGTGCATTTCGGTTTGCCCGAACCAGTTGATATCCGTTTCTGGCAAATTGAATCAAAGGGGCTATTATCCCGCCGAGTTCATCGAAACAGATAAGAACGAAGAGGATCGCAGATGCACAGGCTGCACATCGTGCGCGGTTATCTGTCCTGATGTTGCAATAGAGGTTTATCGTGGCTGAAAAAGTATTGATGAGGGGAAGTCACGTGATCGCGGAAGCGGCCGTGCGTGCCGGCTGCCGATTTTACGCAGGCTATCCCATCACACCTCAAAACGAGTTGCCGGAATATATGTCCGCCACCATGGACAGGCTGGAGGATGGAACCTTCATCCAGGCTGAAAGTGAACTGGCCGCCATTAATATGATTATTGGAGCATCCATGGCAGGCGCGCGGGCCATGACCAGCTCTTCAAGCCCGGGCATAAGCCTGAAGCAGGAAGGAATTTCCTTTCTGGCAGCTCAGGAGCTTCCCTCGGTAATTGTAAATACCATGCGGGGTGGACCAGGATTAGGAAATATCGCACCCAGTCAGGGCGATTATTTCCAGGCCACCAGAGGAGGTGGCCATGGTGATTACCGCACCATCGTCCTGGCGCCGGCCTCCGGCCAGGAGCTGGCCGATCTGACCCGAAAGGCCTTTGAGTACGCTGACAGATATCAAACGCCTGTCATCATCATGTGTGACGGCATGATGGGTCAGATGATGGAGCCGGTTGTATTCCCCGACCCCATTGATCTCCGCGAATTGCCACCCAAGCCCTGGATACTTGACGGGGCCAAGGGAAGACCAAGCAGGATCATACTATCCCTGCTTCTCGACATATCCAAGGAAGAAGAACTCAACTGGAAGCTTGTGAGAAAATACGAGAACATCACCAAGGAAATCACCAGCGCTGAAACTTATCTGACCGAAGATGCCCGGATGGTTGTAATTGCTTACGGAACCGCAGCAAGAATCACCAAAGGCGCCATCAAAAAAGTTCGAGAAATGGGACTCAAGGTGGGCCTTTTAAGACCTGTTACGCTCTGGCCTTTTCCCAAACGTGTCTTGGTGGAAATGAGTAGATTTGTAAAAGACTTTCTCGTTTTTGAAATGAATACCGGTCAGATGGTTGAAGATGTCAAGTTGTCCCTGGAGGGCAGGAGCAACGTACACTTTTATGGCCGTCCGGGTGGAATCATCTCCACACCGGATGAAATCGCCAGGGAAATCACCAGTCTTTATTACCATCAGAATCTGGAAGAGAACTAAAAATGATGAAAAAGGTTTTCCAAAGGCCAAGATATCTAAAAAATGCGGTTTTTCACTACTGCCCGGGTTGTGGACACAGTATTATCCACCGGCTGGTAGCCGAGATCATTGAGGAACTGGATATTGGGGAAAAGACGGTCTGCGTTCCACCGGCCGGTTGTGCTGTTCTGGCCTATGACTATTTAGATGTCGATATGGGTGAGGCCCCTCACGGGAGAGGCGCCGCGGTGGCTACCGGCATAAAACGGACACTTCCTGACAGAATTGTTTTTTCCTATCAGGGTGACGGAGATATTGCCGCCATTGGAACTGCCGAGACTATTCATGCTGCCAACAGAGGAGAAAATATCACGGTTATTTTTGTCAATAACAGTTGCTATGGAATGACAGGCGGGCAGATGGCTCCCACAACCCTTCTTGGTCAGGATTCAACAACCACACCAGGTGGCCGGGACGCAAAGCGGGACGGCTTTCCTATTGATCTCAGTGAAATGCTGGCGATCACCGGGGGCAGTGTTTATATTGAACGTAC